>NZ_JBSFJV010000062.1:0-50248 GCF_053598235.1 Kitasatospora sp. NPDC001159 | reverse complement strand
CAAGCGGCTGTTGGCGTACTCCTCGATCGCGCACGCCGGGTTCATCCTGACGGGTGTGATCGCCGTCAACAAGCAGGGCCTGTCCTCGGTGCTGTCCTACTGCTTCTACTCCTAGAGAGTCTCTATCGAGAACTCTCCCAAGAGGTTCAGCACGATCCTCTCGAGACCTGGGGAATTGACTCGCCGAAATCTGGACAGGTGACTGTCAAGCATATCGGCCAGCACGCACGTTCGAGCATTCCGACCGGCCTCAAGAAACCACAGATAGCATCGGAATGACCGCTCCCCAATCTCCGCACTGAATCCATTCTCAAGAAATGGCATCACGATGTGGAAGCCACGCCGGTCAATCCTCTCAGAAGAAACCAGTGAGTCCACCCCGGTGCGGAACGACGCACTTCTCGGATCCCGGAGCACCTCCACCAGATCCTCGTACGTTGCAGCCCTGACCCCGTAAGCTCCGGGATCCACTTGAGGAGCACGCATCCCAAACCGCCAATCCGTCAGAAGAGATCAAACAGGTCCTTGACGCCGCCGCCCCGGGGGCCACTCCCGCCAAAGTCGTCGAACATACTGTGATCCGCTTGATGCCGCACTACCGACACCTTCGCGGTCCAGTCGATCTTGGAATCAGGGTCATCTGCCCTTCGTTTCAGCTCAGCCACACGGCGATTTCCCTGAACGACGGTGTTGTTCTGGTTGATCGTAATGAACTCACCAGCACGCGGATTGTTCACGGCTTTCAGGAATTCCTCATCCGAAAGATTCCGAAGCGGCACAGAATGCGCCCCTTGTACCGCGCCCAGGCTTGGTCATGCTCAGCTCATGAACCGTTGCCGTGTCGCAGTTGTGAACCAGGACCGGCGTGGCGCCCGCCAGCTCATAGTACGTGTGGAGCTGGTCGACCGTGAGGTTGTAGGCGGTCTGGTGATCGGCCGGTACCTCAACGCCGGCCAGCCCAGCAACCCGTGGAAGGGTGCCGTCGCGAACGCCGCGGTGTACCCGAGCTTCTCAGCAGACGATCTCCGAGGCCGGGTCACCGACTCCGGGCCCAGGCATCGGCGCGGGGCTGGGTGCGCCGCCACTGCGGACCCAGCCCGTTATTGCGAGACCGCTACATGTCCCAGCGATCCTCATTGGCGCGACTGTTCGGCCCGAGGCCACGGACATCGCCCGGTTCCTCGTTCCCCCACAGGTCGGCTGCCCCGTCCAGGAAGCCGCCCGCGTACATCATCGCCTCGACCACCAGCCGCATGGCGGTCTCGTCGAGCTCGTGGAGGAGATCCCGGAGTCTTGCGGCCGTCTTCCCGGCCAGACTCGCCGCCAGGACGAGCACTCCACGGGCCGACTCGCTCAGCTCAGGCCTTTCCTCACGGAAGCCGGGCGCGCCAATCTCATGGTCGTACGCGACCGCCGCCTCCAGGTCGACTTCCAGGCGGTCGAAGTCCTTGCCCGAGACGAGCTCGACATATCCGTGCCGCAGGAGCCACCCCCAGAGCTCCTCGACCTGGAACAGCAACCGATAGGCCGCCTCCACCTGCGTCACCATGCAGGCACCCCGCATCAGCGGCTCATAGAGATCCTCACGATCCGCCGAAAGATTGACCCTGACGTTCTTCACTTCATCTTTCCTTCCGGTTAGTAAGCGGGATCCATCTCGGGGCCCAGCCCCTCCTCAGGGGGACCGGCGCCCGGCGTCGACTCAAAGCCTTCGAACCACCTTTGAACCAGCTCTGGAAAGTCACCTTGGAATCCTGAACTCTGATTCGGATTTCCTTCCCCAGATACCCGCTGGGACCACTCCCGACCGTTCTCCGTGTGAACCTTCTTGGAAGGCTGCGCCTTCACAAAGGGCCCGTGGTGCACATCTCCGGGCTTGATCTTCGGGTCGTTCGGATCTCCCGCCTCGTACATGAACGCGAGCCACTTTTCGCCCGGAATCCTGTACAGGTCTCCGGCGTCCTTCTCCCCGAACTTCCCGGTGGCGGCCCGCTCGTTCAGCGGCGCCCACTCGAATCCGACTGCTTCGGCCAGCGCCCTGAAATCCCCTCGGGAAACTCCGCGCAACGACTGGAAGTCCTTGAGGCTGCGAACCATCCCGGTGGCGGCGCTGACCATTATCGCATGGTGCAGGAAGGTCTGGTTGTCCTCCTCCTTCTCCGGGGTCATCCCGAGCGTAGCCGCCATCTTGCCGTCACAGAACCCGGTGCTGTCGGTCCTGCAGACGGACCGCCGCAAGTGGCATTCCTCCACCGGGTTCCTCGGCTCGTGGCCGAAGCGCTTGAGCTCGGAAGCCCATTCCTGGAGAAATTGTCAAAACCTGTGGATCTGCTAGCTGGTCTGGCGCGGAAGTGATGGTTCGGTGTCGGTGGGTGGGGTCAGCATTGTGGCGAGTCGGTCAACGCCGAATCCGCTGATCAGGAGGCGTTCTTTGTGGCTTCCGGTGAGGCGCTGGGTCCAGTCGACAAACCCGCCGTCCGCGATCTCCAGTTGCTGACCGTGGATGGTTGCGTAGATCTTGTAGCACAGGTCGGTGTAGTAGCCCCGTCCGGTCACCCGGTTAGGATCATCGATGATGTCAATGCCCGGTGTTCCGGCCAGCTCTGTACGTGTGCGGGCCAGGATCGGAGCGGCGGACTCGTCGAGGCAGGTGATGCGGATCTCGGTCTGGCGCACTCCAGCACGTGCCATCGCCCGGACGGCGAAATGTAGGTGCTCGACCAGGTGCTGTTGCTCGAAGGCCCGGCTGCCAGTGTCCCGGCCGGCGGTCACCAGGGCGAATAGTTGGAAGTGGGCGAGCATGCCGGGCGCGTCGAAGTGCTGGGCACGCACGACTCGTTGGCTGGCGGCCATCCGGACCGGCACGGCCGAGCGGGGATCGGCGGCCAGGGCCTGGGATCTCCGCTGGGCTGCCTCCAGGGCCAGGGCATTGGTCGGGTCGGCTGCGACCTCGCTGCCACGAATGGTGGCGACGACCTTGCGCGGGTCGACGGTCGCGACCGCCGTATGCGCTGCCAGGGGGACGAGCGGGGCCAAGGTGAGCATCTGGAAGTCATCCGGCAGCGCCGAGAGCAGGAAGTCTTCGGCTCGTCGTATTTGCGCGAACCCTGTCGGGGCCGGGGTCACGAACCGGTCGGTGCGATAGCGCCGCATCACCTCGGCCGGGGTGAGCCGATCGGCGCGGCGTCGGAAGACTTCCAGGAGTAGTGTGGTCAGATCCGTCCCGGTCAGCCCCTTGGCCAGCAGGTCCAGCAGTTCCGGTCCGCCTGCCTTAGCCAGAACTCGGCGCAACGCAGGACCGGCCGAGTATTCATCGCTCGTCATGGCGGACCAGTATCGCCTGGCCGGAATCGGCGAGACCATCGATTTCCGCGCATCGTGGCAATTATGCCGCGCTCGGTCAGGCTCCATCAGGGCTCCGCGCTCGAAGCGGGCTCCAGCGCGGACGAGCGGGACGAGGTGGGCGCCGTTGACGGCCCGCCAACGGGCCTGGGCCGACTCGACGAGCTTGAACACCATCGCCAGGCCGGCGGCGCGAGAGCCGGCGCCCTTGGTGACTTTCGTGCGGAGCCGGACGGTGGCGAAGGTCGACTCGATCGGGTTGGTGGTCCGCAGATGGATCCAGTGCTCCGCCGGGTAGTCGTAGAACTCCAGCAGCACGTCCTGGTCGTCGGTGATCTTCTTGACGGCCTTGGGGAACTTCGCCCCGTAGAGCTTGGCAAAGGTCTGGACGGCCTGTTCGGCGTGCTCGCGGTCCTCGGCGTTGTAGATGTCCTGGATCGCCTTCTTCGCCGCCGGCTGGGCCGACTTCGGCATGGCGTCCAGGGCATTGGCCGTTTTGTGGACCCAGCATCTTTGTTCGCGCGTGTCGGGGAAGACCTCGCGCAGGGCCTTCCAGAACCCGAGCGCCCCGTCGCCGACCGCCAGCACAGGCGCGCGCATAAGGCCGACCATGTAGGCGTAGTCGTTCCGCTGCTGGGGTCGGAACCCTTGAGGAGTGGGTCGGGGTTGAGGAAGCGTCCGTGGCCGGGGGCGTACTCGCGCGCTCCGAGGTTGGTCAGTCCGGTGGCGGTGTCCAGGGTGCCACCGACGAAGCCCTTGTCACCGGCCCAGCTGCTCGGCGCGGGCTGGGTGCCGCGCGGGTTGCCGAACGGATCGGTGGGACGGCGGGCAGTCGTCTGGGCGGCGTCGGTGCCGGTCTGCACACCGTTGGTGCCATGCGGGTCGGCCGCCTGGTGGACGAGGGCGCCGCCGCCGGTGGCCGTCACCCGGGTGATCGTCAGACCGCCGGGCGAGTTGTAGTACCGGACGTCGGACATCTACCCGGTGCCGGTGCCGGTGTTGAGGGTGAGTTCGTCCGCTCCGAGTTCGAGCGTGGTCGCGCCGGGATCGCGGCGGATCAGCTGGTTGCCGTCCGCGCCGTACAGGTACGACGTCCCGGAGGGCTGGCCGGTCTTGACGACGGAGGCGAGCTTGTCCTCGCCGTTCCAGGTGAGGGTGGTGGTTCCGGTGTTCTCGGTGATCGAGGTAATGTTGCCCAGTGAAGTTCCCCCAAGGCCGGGTAGTTAGCGTTTCCGCAGGTCACGCAAGGGATCTGCGGTCTTGGGCGATAGCCGTGTAGCGGCCTGTGCGGACTCTCTTGATCATTCCTCTCTCAGTCCAGCGGGCGAGTTGTCGGTAGGTGGCGACGAGGGTGACGTCGCCGAGCAGCTCGGCGATCTCCCGTGCGCGCCACAGCCGTTCGGGCTCTGCCTGCAGGATGGCCAGGACGCGAACCATGCGGCTGCTGGTCTTTCCGGGACCGGCGTACTGGGGGACGGTCGTTGTGGGCAGCGCGGGCTGCGGTGGCGGAGGCGGCAGGAGAGTGATCGTCGTCGAGGTCACGGCCCGGCTGCTGTCAGGGCGGCCGTCCAGTTTCCGTTCCGCGTAGCGCGAGATGGGTGACTTCACCTTGCGGGTGCTGACGCGGGACCGCCGGGTGAGCGATAGCGTCGACAGGACGCGGCGGCCGATTGCTCCGATGCCCTGTCCGAGGATTCCTTCCGCGCATACCAGCAGGTCGCGGGCAGTTTGGAAGGCGATGGTGAAGCCGCAGCGGTCGGGATCTGTGCCGGGCTGGGACTCCGCGGCCTCGACCATGGTGCGGCGCAGGAGCTGGTAGAGGGTGAGCAGGGCCCACATCTCCTGCTCGACGCCGGCGGGGTCGTGCGAGCGCAGGACGCGTCCGTGCAGGATGGTGTGGCGCAAGGCGTAGTAGGCACTCTCGTGCTCCCACCGCTCGTGATAGAGACGCACGAGGCGGTCGGCCGGGTAGTGGCGGGCGTCCAGGAGCGTGGTGGCCAGACGGCAGGAGCCCTCGAAGGTGCTGCCGTCCGTGCAGGTGACGCTCACCCGGGCTTCGATGACGCGCACCGGGACGCCGCCGATGACCGAGAGGTAGGAGGAGTCAGCGAGCGGCTTGAGGACCGGTGGCCGGCGGCGCTGGTTGATGCGGCTCAGGACCTGATCGGCGTCAGCGCTCCCAGATGTCCGGGAGCGAACCGGCCCGCGGCCACAGTCACCGTACGGGTGATGGCCGACAGCGCTGGCTGCGAGACAGAATGAACAGGCAACGGAGCTCCTTGCGGGACAAGCTGTCTTGGACGACTGCCTGTACCAACGAGCTCCGTTGCTCTATATCAAGAAACCTTCAACTCCCTTGCGTGACCTGCGGAAACGTTAACTACCCGGCCTTGGAAGTTCCCCGCTGAACTGGACAGCCTGATACTGGGACGGGCTCCCGAGGGCCAGCTACTACGCCTGGCTCGCCGGTCGGCCGGCTGCCGCCGAGCGGCAGCGGACAGAGGACGAACTGGCCGAGGAGATAAGGGAGATCCACGCCTCCTCGCGCGGTGCCTACGGCGCCCCGCGCGTGCACGCCGCACTGCGGCGCAAGGGCCGTGCGATCAACCGGAAGAAGGTCGAGCGGATCATGCGCGAGCGCGACATCCAAGGCGTGACCGCCGCAAACGCCGCCACCTGACGAAGCAACCGCGCCGCGGTCCCGTACGGACCCCGGGTACGCCGACGGCCCGGCTCACGCAGCGCAACGTGAACCGGGCGAGTCAGGTGGCCGCTTGGCAGCCCGTCAGCCGCCGGACATCCGGCTGGCGGGCGGCACTCGCTCAGACCCATCGGTTCGAACAGGCCGATCAGGTCCGATCAGGCCGTACTGATCGGGAGAAGTCCGATCAGTACGCCTGGTGCACCTGCCAGAACGCCCAGGCGGCGTTCGGGCTGCCGTAGACGGTGTTCATGTACTGCAGGGCCCACTTGAGCTGGGTGGCGGGGTTGTTCTGCCAGTCGGAACCGGCCGAGGCCATCTTGTTGCCGGGCAGCGCCTGCGGCAGGCCGTAGGCACCCGAGCTCGGGTTGGTGGCGTGGATGTTCCAGCCGCTCTCGTGGCTGATGATCTGGTCGAACGAGGCCAGCTGGTTCGCCGGGACGATCGAGGCGGCGAGCGCCTGCAGCGCGGCCGGGGTGTTGGCGACCGGGGCGACCGGGGTGGCGGCCGGCTTGGCCGGAGCCGCGGCGGGCTTCGGCGCAGTCGGGGCCTGTGCCGGGGCGGCCACGCCCAGGGTCAGGTGCTGGCCCGGGTAGATCTTGTCCGGGCCGTTGGTCAGCACGGACTTGTTGAGGGCGTAGAGCTTCTGCCAGCCACCCTGCACGTTGTGCGTGGTGGCGATCTTGGTGAGGGAGTCACCGCTCTGGACGGTGTAGCCAGCGGGCGCCTGAGGGGCGGCGGCCTTGACCGAGTGCACAGGGGCGGACTTGACGGGGGCGGCGTTCGCGGCGGTGGCGGCGACCACCGGGATGCCGGCGCCGACGCCGACGACCACGGCGGCCGCGACGATGCGCTTGATGGAACCGGCGGCGAACAGGCTGGGGCGAGCGTTGACGGGCAGCATGAAGTGCGATTCCTCTCCCACGCCTGCGAGGTGAGCTGTCGGGTTCGGGCTGGAGTTGCCCGGCCGCGCAGAGGCGCGGCTTTACCCCTAGCCCCGCCGGAACCAGTCCGGTGAGGCGACTTACCTGTGGGTCCCCCGCCCCTGCCGTGGTGCTTCATGGGTGCACGTGCCCGCCCGATCCGGCGGCAGGATTCGGCGTTCCGGAGAGCGGGGTTCGTTTCGTACAGAGACGAACGAGAAGGACCGTAAACGGCACGGAGCCATCAGCACAAGCCATCGTGAGCTGGGTCACGACTCGGCCGGATTGTCCGAATGATCCACAATGGTGCTTGATAACGATGTGGTTACGACCCTATGAGTGCGCGCCAGCGCCGCCCGCCGGGCTCAGTGCGGCAGCCACCGCCCGATGGTGCGCCGTGCGGGTCGTGGGTTCGGGCTGGCGCGCCCGCCCTTTGGGCATGCCGACCTGAGCGGTAGTCAGCCTGCGTGCCAGCCCTGCGCATCGACGCCGCCCGGCACCCCGGCTGCCGGATCGTACGGGGTGCGGGTGTGGACGAAGCCGGCCTGGTCCACGTCGTCGACCGTGCCGTCGGCCCGGCGCACCACGCGCAGCGGCTCGCCCACGTAGGAGCCGTCCAGCCCGGCCCAGGTCCCGTCCGGCTCGGACTGGAACCGTGAGGTGCGGGCCGCGCCACCCAGCGCTGTGAGCTCCATCACACGGCCGGCTCGCAGGTGCTCGACCGCGCTGGTGCCCCAGTGCCAGGGGCCGATCCGCGCCAGCAGTTCCGGGTCGGCGTCGACGAAGGGCCGCCGGGGCTCGGGGATCCGCAGCTCGTGCTCGGCGATGATCACGTCAGGTCGCGCGGGCCACCTGGCCGAGGCTGAGGCCGGCCGTGGTGCTGGCGAGCGTGACGGCCGCCACATCGTCCTGCTCGCTGACAAGAGCGAGGCGAGGAAGCCGGGCATCGAGCCGCCGTGGCCGACCCGCAGCCGGCCGTCCACGGCTGGAGCTGCAGGCCCAGGCCGTAGCCAGCCGACCCGTCGCCGTCCGACGCGGCGGCCGGCCGGCGTATCTCGGCCGGCACCTTCTCACCCGCGCCACCGGCGAGGAAGGCGGCCCAGCGGCAGAGGTCGGCGGCAGTGGACCAGAGCCGGCCGGCCGGCGCTATCGCGCCGGTGTCGGTGAGCGGCTCGGGCTGCATCACGCCGGCCCACGGGTGCACCGCGAAGCCGCTGGCGTGCGGGGTCTGCGGCAGCGGTGTGATGCGGGTCATACCGAGCGGCTCCAGCACCTCGCGCTGCAGCACCTCCTCCCACGGCTCGCCGCGCAGCTTCTCCACCAGTGCGCCGAGCAGGGCGTAGCCGGGGTTGGAGCACTGGTGGTCGAGCTGCATCGGCAACTACGGCGGCTTCGGCGCCACCAACCCCCCTGTGGATCGCCCGTTACTCCTCGACCGTCGGCACCTTGCCGAACGGCTGGGGCTACCAGACCTTCTGGCAGTGCTCCGACACCGGCACGTTCCCCGGCGACCAGGACCTGTTCAACGGCGCCTCCGACCGCCTGAGCGCGCTCGCACTCGGCTGGAGCCGCGCTCTCGTTCGGCCGCAAAGCCGAAGCGGCTCCCCGCACCCACCGGGGTGCGGAGAGCCGCCCGGCCCGAAGCTCAGCGCGGGTCGACCAGCTCCGGGGCGAACACCGTGCCCAACGGCTCGGGGCCCACGTACTGCTGGCAGTTGCAGGGCCGCGGCTCGTAGCTCAGCGGGCGGCGGTCGGCGTCCCAGGCGGTGGGCGTCTCGACCACCTCGTGGCACCGGCCCTGCTTGTCGTGCTTGGCCAGGTGGTGGGTGCAGCCGCAGACCGGCTCCGGCGGACGGTTGGCCGTCTCCAGGGCGAGCTCCCGGCGCTGGGTGGCGTCGAGCAGCTCCAACTTGCGCTCGTGGCGGACCTTCAGGGACCGGCGGACCTTCGCGGTGACCGACCCACTGCCGTAGAGCACGGCGGGCACCAACCACCACAGGTTCCACAACGAATCCACTGACGCCCCCACTGCTACCGATTCCTGGCGCTGATCATACGACTGACCAGCACGAGCGACCGCCGCCGGGGGTCAGCGGATCACCGGCAGCACCGGCGCCGAACTGCGGCCCGCCGCCGCCTCGATGAAGGCCACCGGATCGGCGACCTCCGCCAGCAGGTCCCGGGTGAAGTCCAGCGCCCCCTCGGCAGGCGCCGGACCGCCGACCGCCGCGATCAGGTCGAGCAGGTGGACGGTCGCCTCCATCAGCGCCACCTCGCCCAGCGCACCCACCGTGACACTGCCGAGCAGCGGGTGCGCCACCACCGTGGAGGGCGGCAGGTCCGCGAGCCCGGCCAGGGCGGCCGGGCCCTCGACGCCGAACCGGGTGATCAGCACGGCCGGTTCGGCCGCCTCGGCCGTCTGCCTGGCCGTCTCGGCGATCTGCCCGGCGGCGGTGTGGGCGATCCCGCCCGGCCGGTTGTACGCCCGCAGGATGCCGGCCCCACTGCTCACCTCGGCCGGCCCGTCCTGCACGGCCGCGCGCAGCCCGGTGAACATCTCCGGCACCGGCGCCACGTGGGCGTACAGCTCCCGGACGGTCCAATCGGTCAGCCGGGTGGCCCGGCCCCATTCCTCGGCGCCCAGGGCCGCGCCGCGCTCCGCCCAGGAAGCCCAGGTGTCGGCCAACAGACTGCGCACGGGGTCGTTCTGACTGCTCATCTACTCTCCTCGGAACGATGGCCACCGGAGTGCCCCACGCTACCCGGCAGCGCCGGAAAACCGGTTGCGGGGGTGCCACTCCGACCCTCACCATCGGCCCGTGACCGACACCCCCGCCCGCCCGCTGACCGTGAACGCCGCCCTTCCCGTCCCGGCCCAGCAGCAGCCCGGCCGTCCCCGGAGGCCCGACCGCGCCCACGCGTGAGCGCCGCGCTGATCGCGGGGCTGCTCGCCGGATACGGCGTCGCCGTACCGGTGGGGGCCGTCGGGGCCTACCTGGTATCGCTCACCGCGCGCGCCTCGCTGCGCACCGGCGCCTGCGCCGCCCTCGGCGTGGCCACCGCGGACGGGCTGTACGCGCTGCTCGCGGCCGTCAGCGGCACCGGCCTGGCACCGCTGCTCGAACCGGTGGCCCGGCCGCTGCAGCTCGCCTCGGCCCTGGTGCTGCTCGCCCTCGCCGTCCGGACCGCCGTCACCGCCCTGCGCAGCCGCCGTACGGCCGCCGCCCTGGCCGCCGAGGCACCGTCCGGGCCCCTCCGGGCCTACCTCACCCTGCTCGGGATCACCCTGCTGAACCCGCTGACCGTGCTCTACTTCGCCGCCCTGGTGCTGGGCAGCGGCCAGGACGGCACCACCTCGGGCCCGCTCGCCCGGACCGTCTTCACCGCCGCCGCCTTCGCGGCCTCCGCCAGCTGGCAACTGCTGCTCGCCTCCGGCGGCGCGCTGCTCGGCCGGGCGCTCACCGGTACCCGCGGCCGTCTGCTCACCGCCCTCGGCTCGGCAGCGCTGGTCGGCTGGCTCGCGGTCCGCCTGCTTCTCGGCTGAACCCGCGACCGACCGGACCTCCCCCCAGGGCGCCGCCGCCGACCACCACCGCCGCCGCCGCTGATTGCGCTCCGTCGCCGACCACGCCCCGGCCGACGCCTGTTTACGCCCTATTCACACCTTGTATCCTGGTTCTGTATCCGCTGCGCTACCTGCCCATCCGCCCGACCGGCCCAGGCACGGCCGACGGGGTTGGCACCGACCCGGAGGAGCGCGGACATGGTTGAGCGGGACGGCCCCGAGAAGCGGGGGCGCCTGAGTCGGCCGCTGGTGCTCGACGCCGCCGTGACGCTGGTCGACCGCGAGGGCCTGGCCGCGCTGACCATGCGCAGACTGGCGGCCGAGCTCGGGGTCGAGTCGATGGCCCTGTACCGCTACGCCCCGGGCAAGGAGGGCCTGCTCGACGGCCTGATCGAGGCCTACTTCGCCGAGGTCAACGCCCGACTGCGGACCAGCGCCCACACCGGCCCCCAGGAGTCCGAGTGGCGCCTGGAACTGCGCCGGATCGCCCGGGCCTTCGCCGCCGCCGCGCACGCCCACCCCGAGATCCTGCCGCTGGTGGCGACCCGCCCGCTCGCCGTCCCGATGGCCCGACGGCCAGCACCGGTGCTCGAACTCACCGAGCACATCCTCTCGGTGCTCGGGCGGGCCGGCTTCGACGACGCCACCGCACTGACCGCCTACCGCACCTTCGTCGCCTGGAACCTCGGCTGCACGCTGGTGGACAAGCGCCAGGTGGTCGACAACCCGGACGAGCCGGACCCCCTCCTGCGGCTGGGCCTGCACCGGCTGCCCGCCGCCGAGTACCCACGGCTGCGCGCCCTGGTGCCCCGCTTCGCCGACTTCGACGACGAGCGCGAGATGCTCGCCGGCCTCGACAGCCTGCTGAACGGGATACCCGAGCCACCCCTTGACGCGTTCTACGGCGACGGCACATCCTGAGGTATACGAGGTACACGTCGGACATATCCGCTCAGACGAACGGCGCCGCCCGGGCCGGTGTCGGCACCAGTGACCGCTTCGCCGCCGCGGTCCCGCACGGCGTGGCCGCCGGTCGGCAGCCCGTGCCGGGAGTTACGTATGTCTCATGTCGTACGTCAACCTGGCCCGGCCTGATGGTCCGGGTTGCGGACGGGTGCGGGTGGCCGCATGGGCCTCCCGCGTCTGAGAGCCGCCCTCAGACCGGCTCCGGGACGCATGACCGACGCCCCGCCCTCCACGCGGCCTCGCCCTTACGGGCGATCCGTCGTCCACCGCCCGGAACACCCACAAGCCATAGTGCCCGACAGCGGGGCGCCCGCCACGAACGGTCGTGGCGGGCGCCCCAACTGCTGCGCTCAGGCGGCCCGGTGGAAGAAGCTCGATTGCCGGAAGGGCATCACTGCGCCTCCCCTTCTCCGACCGCCCGGGTCGCGCCGCGACGCGCGGCACGCGCGTCCCCGTGCCGCCGCACGATGGCGGTGGCACGACCCGACCCGACCCGGTCCGGCCCGGGTCGGGGGTGTGCTCCCGTCGGCGCCGCCGGTCGGTGGCATGGCCGCCGCGGGAGGGGTGCTCTGCTTCGATCCGCGGTGTCGGGACCGCGGTGGGACTGCGCCGGGCGGGCCCGCGGTGTCGAGCGCGTACGAGGCACACATACTTCGTACGCGGGTCTCCTCGCACTTCCAGTGCAGGTCAAAATCGGGACCGGCCACAGCGCCCAGACCGGGCCGGGCCTGACCCGGGTCAGACCCGGGCGCCGAGCATCCGCAGCACCAACTCACCGTAGCGCCGGCCGAGTTCCTCCGGACTCTCGGAGGAGCGCTCGGTGTACCAGCGGGAGACGTCGATGCCCAGCGAGGTGACGGCTCGGGCCGCGGTGCGCACCTCCGAGACCTGGAACTCGCCCGCCGTCACGCCCGCCTCGATCAGCGCGCTGACCTCCCGCTCGATGTCCAGGCGCAGCGCCGCGACGACCGCGTAGGCGTCCTCGGGGAGCGCGTGCAGCTCGTAGTTGACCACCCGGCCGACGGTCCGGGCCCGAGCGTGCCAGATGGTGAACTGGTCGACCAGGCGCCGCATCCGCTCGGCCGGGCCGCCGTCTCCGGCCGCCGCCGCCCGGACCAGTGCGAGGGTGGCGGCGTGCCCGGCCTGGCTGATCTCGGCGAGCAGGGCGGCCTTGGACTGGTAGTGGATGTACAGCGCGGCCGGGCTCATCCCGGCGGCGGTGGCGATGTCCCGGGTGGTGGTGGCGTGGAAGCCGCGCTCCGCGAACGACTCGACGGCCGCCTGGAGCAGCCGGTACGCCGCCTCGGGGCGGGTGTCGGCGCCGGGCAGGGTCGGCCAGAGGTCGGCGATGGGCGTGCTGGTCATGGCGTCATCCTCCCAGAGAACTCGCACAGGCATTCCCGCCGACCGTTCGTCGGGCCGTCGGCCGGTGGCCCGGGGCCGCCGGACCGTCGGGTCGATGGCCAGTGGACCGGCGGGCTGCCGCGTCCGCCGACTGTTGACAGGTTCCCGCACCGACAGCATGCTGAGCAAGCGCTTAGTCAGCGACCGTCCTCAGGATTCGGGATTCAGGATCCTCGCGCGAAAGGCAGGACCCTCCGTGGTGCACTCCTTCAAGGGCCGGGTGGCCGTCGTCACCGGATCGAGCCGGGGCATCGGCCTCGGCATCGCCCGCGAGCTGGTCGATCGCGGCGCCAAGGTCTGCCTCACCGCCCGCAACCCGGAGCCGCTCGCCGAGGCCGTCCGCGACCTGGGCGGCCCGGACAACGCGATAGCCGTCGCGGGCAAGGCCGACGACCCGGCCCACCAGGAGGAGGCTATCGCCCGCACCCTGGAGGCGTTCGGCCGACTCGACCACCTGGTCAACAACACCGGCATCAACCCGGTCTACGGGCCGACGCTGGAGACCGACGACGCGGCCGCCGCCAAGATCATGGCCGTCAATGTGCTCGGCCCGCTGGCCTGGATCCGCCGGGCGCACGCCGCGTGGATGGGCGAGCACGGCGGCGCGGTCGTCAACGTCGCCTCGATCGCCGGCATCCGCTCCTCCGCCGGGATCGGCATGTACGGCGTCAGCAAGGCCGCGCTGATCCGGCTGACCGTCGAGCTCGGCGCCGAGTTGGGCCCGCAGGGCATCCGGGTCAACGCCGTCGCCCCCGCCGTGGTCAAGACCAAGTTCGCCGAGGCGCTGTACGAGGGCCGGGAGGAGGAGGTCTCCAAGGCCTACCCGCTGGGCCGGCTCGGCGTCCCCGAGGACATCGCGGGCGCGGTCGCCTTCCTGCTCTCGTCCGACGCCGGCTGGGTCACCGGCCAGACCCTGGTGGTGGACGGCGGCGTCACCCTCGGCGGTGGCCTGTGACGAATCCACTCGAAGACCAGGGCGTGGTGGTGACCGGCGCCGGCCGGGGCATCGGCGCCGCCCTGGCCAGGGCCTTCGCCGAGGCCGGTGCCCGGGTGGTGGTCAACGACCTGGACGCCGAGGCCGCCCGCAAGGTCGCCGAGGACTGCGGCGGCACCGCCCTGCCCGGGGACGCCGCCTCCGCCACCGGCCTGGCCACCCTGGTCGGCCGGGCCCGCGTCACGCTCGGCGAGATCGACGTGTGGTGCGCCAACGCGGGCGTCGCCCCGGTCGGCGGCGCCGACGCCTCCGCCGCGTCCTGGGCGAGCGCCTGGGAGGTCAACGTGATGGCGCACGTCCGGGCCGCCGAACTGCTGCTCCCCCGCTGGCTGGAGCGCGGCAACGGCCGCTTCGTGGCCACCGTCTCCGCGGCCGGGCTGCTCACCATGCTCGGCTCGGCCCCGTACGCGGTCAGCAAGCACGGCGCGCTCGCCTTCGCCGAGTGGCTCTCCGCCACCTACCGCCACCGGGGCGTCAAGGTGCACGCACTCTGTCCCCAGGGCGTGCGCACCGACATGCTGGCCTCGACCGGACCGGTCGGCGAGGCACTGCTCGCGCCGACCGCGCTGGATCCGCAGGACGTCGCCGAGGAGGTGATGGACGCGCTGCGCCACGAACGCTTCCTGGTCCTGCCGCACCCCGAGGTCGCCGACTACTACCGCGTCCGGGCCACCGAGCCGGAGCGCTGGATCGCCGGGATGAACCGGCTCCAGCAGGGACTGGAGAGGAGCGAGGCGCTGTGAGGGCCTGGCAGGTGGGTGAGCTCGGCGAACCGGCCGCGGTGATGCGGCTCGCCGGGGACGTGCCGCAGCCGGTGTCAGGACCGGGTCAGCTGCTGGTCCGGGTCAGGGCGGCGGCGGTGAACTTCCCGGACGCGCTGATGGTGCGCGGGCACTACCAGGTCCGCCCGCCGCTGCCGTTCACGCCCGGCGTGGAGCTGTGCGGCGAGGTCGCGGACGGCGCCCGGCGGGGCGAGCGGGTGATCGGCAACCCGGTGCTGCCGCACGGCGCCTTCGCCGAGTACGCGCTGCTGGACGCCGCGGCCTCGTTCCCGGCGCCCGAGGCGCTGGACGACGCCGAGGCGGCCGCACTGCACATCGGCTACCAGACCGCCTGGTTCGCGCTGCACCGCCGGGCCCGGCTGCGGGCCGGGGAGACCCTGCTGGTGCACGCGGCGGCCGGCGGGGTCGGCAGCGCGGCGGTCCAGCTCGGCCGGGCCGCCGGGGCCCGGGTGATCGCCGTGGTCGGCAGCGCGGCGAAGGCGGACACGGCACGCTCGCTGGGCGCCGACCTGGTGGTGGACCGGACGGCCGAGGACTTCGTCGCCGCCGTCAAGCAGGCCACCGGCGGGCGCGGCGCGGACGTGGTCTTCGACCCGGTCGGCGGCGACGCCTACACCGGCTCCGCCAAGTGCGTCGCCTTCGAGGGCCGGATCGTGGTGGTCGGCTTCGCCGCCGGCCAGATCCCGGCGCCGGCGCTCAACCACGCCCTGGTGAAGAACTACTCGATCCTGGGTCTGCACTGGGGCCTCTACAACACCCATGACCCGCGCGCCGTCCGCTCCGCGCACGACGAGCTGACCAAGCTCGCCGAGCAGGGCGTGGTCCGGCCGCTGATCAGCGCCCGGGTGCCGCTGGCCGGCGCCGCGGACGCCGTCCAGCGGGTCGCCGACGGGCTGAGCACCGGCCGGATCGCCGTCCTGGTGCCGCAGGGATAGCCGCTGCCACGGGGCGGGGGAGTAGGGCGTGGCTGACACGCCCTACTCCCCCCGCCCTGCGGCCGTTCCGGGAGCCCCGGCCCGGTGCAGCGCCCGGGAGACAGGTCCTGGCAGGCCTGACGGTGCCGCCTCCGTGCGGCCGGGAATCCGGCTGCACGAGGGCCTGGGCCCTGCCAGGATGCCGGGATGACATCGTTTTCCGCCGCTCGCGACTCATTGGAGGGCCTGGCCCTCGGGGATGGATTCGGGGAGCGCTGGTTCCCGCTCTTCCGGACGCCCCGGGAGGCGTTCGACCAGATCCGGGCCCGGCGCACGCCGCAGGAAGGGCCCTGGCACTGGACCGACGACACCGCGATGGCGCTGTCGGTGTACGGGGTCCTCACCGCCTTCGACGCGGTGCACCAGGAGCGCCTCGCCAAGGCCTTCGGGGCTGCCTACCTGGCCGACCAGGGCCGCGGCTACGGCTACGGCATGCACCTGCTGCTGCCCAAGCTGGCCGAACAGCCAGGGAATTGGCGCACCGAAGCGCGCGAGCTGTTCGACGGTCAGGGCAGCCTCGGCAACGGTGCGGCCATGCGGGTGGCACCGCTGGGTGCCTGGTTCTGCGCGGATCTCGACGAGGCGGAGGAGCAGGCGGCGCTGTCCGCCGAGGTCACCCACGCACACCCTGAGGGCGTGGCCGGGGCCGTCGCCGTCGCCCTGGCGGCGGCCCTCGCAGCCCGCGGCCGCACCGGGTCCGCGCCCACCGGCACCGAGCTGCTGGCAGCGGTGGCCGACCGCACCGCCGCCGGCGCCGTCCGCGACGGGCTGCACCGCGCCGCCGAGCTGCCCGCGGACACCGAACCCTGGCGGGCCGCCGACCTCCTCGGCAACGGACAGCGGATCAGGGCCAGCGACACCGTCCCCTTCGCCCTGTGGTCCGCCGCGCACCACCTGGACAGCCTGACCGACGCATTGTGGACCACCGCCGAGGGCCTCGGCGACGTGGACACCACCTGCGCCATCACCGGCGGCGTGGTCGCGGCCCGCACAGGACTGGCGCACGTGCCGCAGGTCTGGCTGGCCTGCCGCGAACCGCTACCCGACTGGGTCGCGAAAGCCGCCGCCGAGGTCAGCACCCCGCGATGACCTCCAGGGCCGGGCGGGGTGGGCGACCGAGCAGCGCCGCCAGGTCGCCCGGCCCGCCCGGCCCGGCCAGGAAGCCGTGCGCGATCGCCGAGTAGGTGCCCACCACCATCGGTACCTGGAAGTCCAGCGCGTCCGAGGCCGCCACCGCCGCCCGGGCCTCGCCCAGCCGGCCCGGGCGGTACTCGGCGCCGAGCACCTCGGCCACCTCCGCGCCGCCCACCGCCCGCTCCCCCACCAGCTCGTACATCCGGCCCGCGTGCGCGGCGGGCGCCAGGGCGACGTTCACCGCCACCTCGGCGAGGTCCGCCCGGGCCACCGCCGCCAGCCGCCCGTCGCCGAGCGGCGCGGTGATCACCCCGTCCGGGCCGGGCGCGGCGATCGCGGCCAGGAGCTCCGCGTAGAGGCCGTTGCGCAGCACCGTCCAGCGCAGCGAGGCGGATTCGCGCAGTCGGCGCTCCGTCCAGCGGTGCGCGAGGGCGTACGGCAGGTGGTCCCCGTCGCCGGAGAGGCTGGTGTAGACGACGTGCTCGACGTCCGCCTTCTCCGCCGCCTCGATCGCCGCACCGTGTCGGGCGACCACCACGTCGTCCTCGGCGGCACCGGCCGAGATCAGCAGCAGGGTCGTCACCCCGGCGAAGGCCTCCGCCAGGGTCGCTGGCCGGTCGAAGTCCACCAGCCGGCAAGGGATTTCGGCCGGCACCCGCTCGGGTGTGCGGCTCCCGGCGACGACGCCCGCGCGCCCGGCGAGGCGCTCCAGCACGAGGGCGCCGAGCCCTCCGTTGACACCGGTGACGAGCAGCATGGTTCCCCTCCGGGGATGATCGGCCGTTGGCTACGCGACCATCCTCGATAGCCTGGGTGTCAGGCGTAAGGAGGCACTTCCATGTCAGTAGGGCACACCGCGGTAACCACCCCCCGTCCCGTCATCTGGTGCGAGGACGGCGTGGACTGCGGGATTCGCGACCTGCTGAACCGGCTCGGCGACAAGTGGTCGGTGCTGGCCGTGGTCGAACTCGCCCAGGGCGTACGGCGGTTCCGCGAGCTACAGCGGGCGCTGCCGGGGATCTCCCAGCGGATGCTGACCCTGACGGTGCGCCGGCTGGAGCGTGACGGCCTGGTGTCGCGGACCGTCCACCCGACCGTCCCCCCGCAGGTCGAGTACGAGCTGACGCCGCTCGGGCACAGCCTGACCCACCTGGTGCGGGCGATGGTGGACTGGTCCTACGACCACCACGACGCGATCGTCGACTCGCGCCGGGCCTGGGACGAGGCCAACCCGGACTCGGAGCTGCGCTAGTACCGTGAGCGCGAGGCGTCGCGTGGTCAAGTCGACGAGCCACACCTTGATCTGGTGACACTATCCCCATGCCATGTGGTCGGTCGCGCGGAGCACCCGACCGACCACACGGCATCGAGGCAGCGTGCGTTGATGCCGCGACTTGAGAGAGAAGGAGAAACGCATGGCGACGTTCGTCCTTGTGCCCGGCGCCCTGGGGCGCTCCACTTGATAAACGCCAGATCGCCCATGATGCCCCGTTCGAATGAATGCACCGCACGCGCCATGAGGTTCGCCGACGAGCAATGCTCCAATTGCCATGCACTCGGGCCTGAGCTGTGACACCACCCATGGTCGTGCGCGAACCGCACGGCCCGCAGCGAGAACGGAACTGCCCCATGGCAATCGCCATCCGCAAGACGCTCGCCGTCGCCACGCTGGCGCTGACGGCCTCCTTCCTGCCCGCCGGTCAGGCGGGGGCCGCCGACACCGCCCACCCGTCCCCGCGCACCCCGGGCCTCTACTGCCTCGCCAACGCCTGGCAGACTCCGGGCGTCTCCACGAAGCCGTGCAACTCCAGCGACCTCGGCCAGCACTGGACCGTCTCGGGCGAGCAGATCTCCCTCAGCAACGCGCGGGGCTACTGCCTCGCCAACACCTGGGGCACCCAGAGCGTCTCGACGAAGCCGTGCGACCCCGATGACCAGGGGCAGTACTGGACCGTCTCGGGCGAGCAGATCTCCCTCACCTTCGCGCCGGCCTACTGCCTCTCCAACGCCTGGCAGACCCCGAACGTCAGCACGAAGCCGTGCAACCTCGCCGACCCCGGGCAGCACTGGGTGATCTTCAACGACCAGATCAGCCTGGCGCTCGCCTGATAACCCACTGCCGTGCCACTGTGCGGGAAGTCGGCCGGGCCGACTTCCCGCACAGGGCTGCGCACGTCCGCTGGTAGTCGCATGGCTGCGGTCGGCGTTCGAACAGCACGACGAGGACGTCGTCGAGTACGTGGTGCCCACCCTGGTGGCCACGATGCGCATGATGTCCAAGACCTTCCGTCCCGAGGTCATCCCCACCATGGCCGGCCTGCTCATCGCTGCGGGCACCGGCCTGAGCCCGAACCTGTGGCGCGCGCAGTACGGCCCGTGGACCGCCGCCGAGATGAATCCCCTGGAGGCCACGGCCGTCCTGCTCGCGGAACACGTCAACCGGGTGTCCGGCAGCAACGATCCCAGCTTCGCCACGCGCTTGATCGCCGAGGCCCTGTCCGAGGCGGATCATGGCTGATCGGCGTTCCACGTTCACCTCCGTGTTCACGGCCCGGGCGGGTGAGCCCGCACCGCACGCAAGACCGCATGGGCTCGCGATCGAGACGACGTCGAGAAGACACGGCAAAGGCCATCGGCCGTTCGCCATCGGACGACGTGTCACGGGGTGGTTCGGACCGGGAAGCCGGTGGGGCGGCCCTGCGCCTTCAGCCAGCCGAGCACCTGGCCGAGGGCCTCGACGGTCTGCTGACGGTCGCCGCCGCCATCGTGGAACAGGATGGTCGGGCCGTTGCCGATCTCCTTCTTGACCGTGTCGACGATGGCAGCCGTGCCGGGCTCGGTGAAGTCCTTCGAGTCGACGTTCCAACCGAGCGGACGCATGCCGTTCGCGGCGGCGATGCGCCGGCTGTCGGGGGTGAACGAGCCACCGGGAGCCCGGTAGTACAGCACCTTGGCGCCGCCGCCCGCGGCGTCCTCGATCATCTTCTTCGCGTCCAGGATCTGCTTCTCCTGGTAGGCGACGGGCTTCTTGTCCATGGACGTGTCGTGGTCCACGGTGTGATCGCAGAGCCGGTGGCCACCCGCGATGACCTGCTTGACCAGGTCGGGGTGGGCCTTGGCCTGCGGTCCGATCATGCAGAACGTCGCCTTCACCCCGTACTGCTTGAGCACATCAAGGACCTTCGGGGTCCAGACGGGGTCAGGGCCGTCGTCGATGGTGATGTTGACGGCGCTGCCTCCGGCCTCGGAGGCGTGGGCTATGCCGTCCGGTATGTGCTCGTGCTGCGTACCGCCACCGTTGCCCTGGGCGCCGTCCTGGCTGCCGTGGCCGCCGGCGGTCGCGCCCCCCTCATGTGCGACGTTCTGAGGGTGGGCGGAAATTGACCCGGTGACCGTCGGAACCGCCCAGGCGGTCGCCGCCACGGCGACGACCGCTACGGCGACGGCCACCCGCGACCGGTTGCCCTGATTCCCCATGCGCGCCTTGAAGTCCATCGACGACCACTCCCCCCGACTACAACTGCATGGTCTCCAAGGTCAATGACGTGAACTGAATCGGAAGGGTTCCCTCGGTTCAACGCGCGCAGCCGATCAGTGGCGACCCGCTGTTGTGATCTCGGGCGGTTGCGTCTCGGCACCACTCACCGGGGTCGTGTCGGGTCCTTGCGGAGAAGCTCTTCAGCAGTGCAAGTCCGATCAGGCCCCGGACGAGACAGGCACCGAAACCTTTAGCGCTCGTACACCATCTCCGGGAAGCGCGCCGAGGGGCCGTCCAGCAGGTGGTCGTCGTGGCCGCGCAGCCAGCGGTCGAAGAAGGAGGCGACGTAGCTGCGGGTGGCCAGCTCGGCGCGGTCGGGTCGGACGTCGCCAACGTCCTCGGCCAGCTTCTCCGGGCTGATCGCGCCCTGCCGGGCGAGCTGCGGGAGCAGGGACTGCGCGTCGGTGTACGACCCGTGCCGGGAGCCGTCCATGGTCAGGTCGGCGTGCCAGCCGGTGCTGTGCTGCCACAGGGCGTCCCAGCCAGGCTGCTGGTGGTAGCTGCCGGAGTCGTCGCTCCGGGTTCCCATCAGCAGGAAGGGGCGGTCCAGGCCGTCCTTCGCGACGCTGGGCAGGAAGACACCGTTCTTGCCGTCCGGTCCGGGGAAGTGCAGCTGCCCGTCCAGGTTGATCCCGGCCGCGATCCGCGGGTCGTCGTGCATGGTTTGCAGGGCGGTGAAGCCGCCCGCCGAGTGGCCGACCATGCCGATCCGGTCGAGGTCGAGCGAGTCGGCGAGCCCGGCCGGCAGGCTCCGGTCGCGGCGCAGCCCGGCGAGCTGGTCCAGGACGAAGCGGGTGTCGTCGACGCGGGTCTGCAGCGAGGTGCGCAGCACCGCCCCGATGTCGAGGTCGGGCTTGCCCATCAGCTCGGGGAAGACGGAGGTGGCCAGGTCGCCGCCCGGGAACTGGACCTCGGAGGCCTCCCAGGTGTGGTCGACGGTGACGACCACGTAGCCGCGCGAGGCGAGGTCCTCGACCAGGGCGGTGCCCCAGGTGCGCGGGTCGCCGAGGCCGGGCGAGTACAGCACGACGGGGCGCTTGCCACCAGAAAGGGCTGGCGCGTCGGCGCGGGCGTGGGTGCGGACGTCGGCCCAGTCGGTGCGGCCGGCTTCGAAGCCGTAGTTCGCCCGACCGACGCTCCCGGCGCTGCCGAAGTGCGCGGCCGCGGCGGGCTCCATGTAGCGGGCACGGTCGCCGCCGGTGGCCGGACGGGCGGTCGGGTACCAGAAGCTGATCGCCAGCTCGCGGGGTTTCCCCGGCTTCAGCGGGTACTCCCGGTCCTCGTCGGTCAGGTGCAACGAGGTGGTGCCGATCGGGTACGGCCCGGTCGGCCGCGGCAGCCACGCCGTGGCCTGCCGCTGGCCGCCGGTGTCCTCGGATGCCGCCACCGCCCCGGGCGCGCCCGCCACGCCCAGGGCCGCCGTCGCCGCCAGCAGTACCGCCGCCACGGCCCGTCCACGCCTGCCCATTGCCGTCTCCTCGTTCTGATCCGTTGACGCAGGAGACGCTAAGGGCGGGGACGGGCCGAAGCCGTCATACCGGGGAGCCAACTCACCCATGAGTACCCAGGTATGACATCCGTTGCCATCCGGACGCACGACGGCCGTCGGCGGGGCCCGGCCCGGGCAGTTGGTGCCCGGGCCGGGCCCTTCCCCGCCCTAGCGGTACTTCTTGAGCTCCCGGCGGGCCAGCGAGCGCTTGTGCACCTCGTCCGGCCCGTCGGCGAGGCGCAGGCTGCGGACGCCGGCCCAGAGCTGGGCGAGCGGGGTGTCCTGGCCGGTGCCGCCGGCGCCGTGGGCCTGGACGGCCTTGTCGAGGATCCACTCGACGGTGGTCGGGGTGGCGATCTTGATGGCCTGGATCTCGGTGTGCGCGCCGCGGTTGCCGACGGTGTCCATCAGCCAGGCGGTCTTAAGCACCAGCAGTCGCAACTGCTCGATGCGGACCCGGGATTCCGCGATCCAGTCCTGGATCACACCCTGGTCGGAGAGCGGGCGGCCGAAGGCGACCCGCGCACTGGTCCGGCGGCACATCAGCTCCAGCGCCCGCTCGGCCATGCCGATGGCACGCATGCAGTGGTGGATCCGGCCGGGCCCGAGCCGGGCCTGGGCGATGGCGAACCCCGCACCCTCCTCGCCGATCAGGTTCTCCACCGGCACCCGGACGTCCTCGAAGAGCACCTCGGCGTGGCCGCCGTGGTCGGAGTCGTCGTAGCCGAAGACCGTCATGCCGCGCTTGAAGGTGACGCCCGGGGTGTCGCGCGGGACGAGGATCATGCTCTGCTGGCGGTGCGGCTCGGCGGTGGGGTCGGTCTTGCCCATCACGATGAGAATCCTGCAGTCCGGGTTCATCGCCCCGGTGATGTACCACTTCCGGCCGTTGATCACGTACTCGTCGCCGTCGCGGACGATCCGGGTGGCGACGTTGGTGGCGTCCGAGGAGGCCACGTCGGGCTCGGTCATCGCGAAGGCGGAGCGGATCTCGGCGTCCAGCAGCGGGCGCAGCCAGCGCGCCTTCTGCTCGGCGCTGCCGAACTCGGCGAGCAGTTCCATGTTGCCCGTGTCGGGAGCCGCACAGTTGAGCGCGGGCGGGGCCAACTGGGGGCTGCGGCCTGTGATTTCGGCGAGCGGGGCGTACTGGAGGTTAGTGAGACCGGCGCCGTGCTCACCGGGGATGAAGAGGTTCCAGAGGCCCTGCTTGCGCGCCTCGGTCTTGAGTTCGGCGATCACCCGCGGGACGGCCCAGGGCTCGCGGGCCGGGTCGGCCAGCTGCGAGGCGAGGACGGCCTCGGCCGGGTGGACGTGCTCGTCCATGAAGGCGAGCAGCTGCTCGCGGAGTTCGTTCGTCCGGGCGTCGTAGGCGAAATCCATCGGTCAGCTCTCCTTGAGGGCGCTCAGTCCGTGTCGGGCGAGGATCGGGGCCATCTCACCGGCCCGCTCGAAGCCGGCGCCGAGGGTGCGGCCCTGCTGGAAGCGGAAGTAGATGCCCTCGGCGACGGCGGCGAGCTTGAAGGATGCGAAGGCTACGTACCAGTCGAGGTCCTCGGCCTGTCGGCCGGTCAACTCGGCGTAGAGGGAGACGATTTCGTCGGGCTTCGGGAAGCCCGGGGCGGTCATCGCCGAGGGGATGATGCCGCCGCCGACGCCGGCGAGTTCGGCGTACATCACCAGCAGGCCGATGTCGGTGAGCGGGTCACCGAGGGTGGACATCTCCCAGTCGAGGACGGCGGTGATCGTGTCGTTGTCGTCGACCAGGACGTTGTCCAGCCGGTAGTCGCCGTGCACCAGGGCGGGCGCGGGCGAGGTCGGCAGCCGCTCGGCGAGCAGGGCGTGCAGCCGGTCGAGCTCGGGCAGGTCACGGCTGCCGGAGGCGGCGAGCTGCTTGGACCAGCGGCGCAGCTGGCGCTCCAGGTAGCCCTCGGGGTGTCCGAAGTCGGCGAGGCCGACGGTGGCCGGGTCGATCCGGTGCAGGGCCGCGAGCGTTTCGACCAGGCGGCGGCCGAGCGCTCGCACCCGGTCCTCGCCGAGCTCGGCGAGGGTGTGGACGTCCCGGTGCGCGGTGCCGGTGACGTACTCCATGAGGTACCAGTGCGCGCCGAGCACGTCTTCGCTCTGGTCGATCAGCAGCATCCGGGGAACGGGTACGCCGGTGCCCCGGAGGGCAGACATGACGCGGTGCTCGCGGCCCATGTCGTGGGCGGTCGCGAGGACGTGCCCGAGCGGGGGACGGCGCAGGACCCAACGGGAGACGCCGTCGGTGAGGACGTAGGTGAGGTTGGAGCGGCCCCCCTCGATGAGGTCGGCCCGCAGCGGGCCCTGGACGGTACCGGGCAGCTCGCGGCCCAGGTGGGTGCGGAGGCGAGCCAGATCCAGGCCGGGCGGGTCGGCGGGGGTCTCGGGCATCGGGCGACTCCTCGGGATCCTGAGTGACTAAGCGCTTGCTTAGCATTCCGCCGCTGGAGGCCCCTGTCAATGGCACCCTGCACGCGACGAGCCCCCGAACCGTGCGGCTCGGGGGCTCGTCGGGTGGGTCGAAGCGGCTGGGCCGGCATTCGGTTGCGCTCAGACAAGGCACAGCCCCGCGGTCCGACAGGAGCCCAGCACGCCACAACACCGCGCTGCCGTGCGGAGCGGAGGCCTCACCGGAACCGCACAGCAGCTGGCGGCTACTAGCCGGTGACGCCGTCGGTGAGCTCTCGGACGATGTCCAAGTGGCCGGCGTGACGGGCGTACTCCTGCAGGACATGGAACAGGATCCAGCCCAGGGTGGGCCGCGGGGCGCCGTCGTCCGGGAAGCGGCCGCCGGCCTCGGCGATGGTGGACAGCGGCGTACCCGACGCGACGGCTCGGGTGTACTCGCCACCCGCGTGCAGCGCGGTGAGCAGATCGGCAGCCGTCTCCTGCGGGCCGACGTACCAGCGGTCCGCCGGGCCGCGGTCGCCCCAGGGTGCCGGGACCGGCTCGGCCCGGAAGCCCCAACGCAGCCACCGCTGCTCCATGTGTACGAGGTGCTTCAGCAGTTCGAGCAGGGTCCACCCGGAAGGGAGCCGACTGACGCGCAGCTCTGCGTCGGACATTCCCTCGATCTTGGCGCCGATCACGGAACGGTAGTAGTCGAGATAGTCCAGCAGCAGCGCGCTGGGATCGGAGAGTTGCTGGTCCGGCTCGGGTATGGCGGAAGTCATGGCTCCGAGTCTGTCACTGCGCGGGCCGAACCCCGGAGAACTCTCCGTTTGTCGATTGGCTCCATGGCCATCGCGGGGCGCGCATCGAGTCTTTGACTACGGGGCGGGTGGGCGCCGTGAGGAGCGAGCCCCGGGTCTCCGGCCCGTGTCGGCGCGACGCCGCTGCGGCCCCGAGAAAGCGACGGAGGCCGCCGCCCCTGTGGGATGGCGGCCTCATGGAGAGGGATTCGAGGGTGACGCCAGCTGATACGGCTTCCCGTTTCCCCTAGATGTCGCCGAACTCACCGGCGGCGGTCGCCGCGACGAAGGACGTCCACGCCTCGGCCGGGAAGACGAGCGCGGGCCCTTCCGGATCCTTCGAGTCACGCACGGGCACGACGTCGGGGAAGTCTGGCGAGACCTCTACACAGGAACCGCCGTTACCGGAGTGCGACGACTTGAACCAGGAAGCTCGGGACAGGTCTGGGCCGGTCATGGGTCAAAGTTCCTTTCGGGCCTTGCGAATCAGATCGAGGGAAGCAGCTCGAGTCAGCGCTTCCACCTGCAACCGATCGTAGGCCCTTTCCCATGCCCTGACAGTCCCGTCCTCCCGCACGACATAGCCCTGATCCGCAGCCTCCGTGTAGCCGACCACAGACCGGTCAGCGAACGTCAACAAGGTGACGAAGGAACGGAATGGGGTGTGCTCAGCCAAGCCGAACGGCGCCACCTGAAAGATGACGTAGGGCTTGGACGCCATATCGGCCAGGTGATCAAGCTGCGCGCGCATGGTCTCGGCGCCGCCCACCGGGCGACGGATACCACTCTCATCTATCACCGCGTGAATGACCGGTGGCTCGGCACGCTTCAGAAGCCGCTGTCGCGCGACGAGGAACCTCACTCGCTCCTCAGCCTGGTCTGACGTACTGCTTCCACGCTGCACTGCTGCCGCTTCGATCGCTGAAGCGTAGGCCTTGGTCTGGAAGAGCCCAGGGATGAGGTTTGGTTCGAAAATCCTGATCTCAGACGCACGGGCCTCCTGCCCAGCGTGCTCCGGGAAGCCCTCCAGAAACCCCTTCCGTCTCATCCCGACCCACATCAGCTCAAGCGTCTGCCCCGTCCCGAGCGCCTTGTCGGCCGCTCTGACGAAGTCTCGGCTGGTGGATTTGCGGCCTGTTTCCACCGCCGAGATATAGCTGTCCGAGTACCCCATGGCTGCGGCCAGGTCCTGCTGGGTCCAGCCCAACGCCTCCCGCGAGCTGCGAAGTAGCGCGCCGAAGGACTCACGCGGAGACGACGTTGGATCAAGCTCTCTGCGGTTCACAGCACACGCCCAATTCCACTTGAAACACAGGCAAGTTGAACGATTGCCAAGCTTAGCCGACAGTAGGCACCATCGGTAGTCGTATCGCTACAGAGAGGAGCGAGCGGTGAGCTGCCCCACGCCCCCGCAGACCTTGCACCGCCCCCAGGTGGTCATCTACCTCGCCAAGACCAACTCCCGCTTCCCCGAGCGCGAGTTGCGCCAGTGCGAGGCCTACGCCCACGCCTTCCGCTGGGACATCTCACTGATCGTCGTGGACGACGAGGTCGACGCGAAGGGGCCCGAGCACCGGCCCATGCTCCAGGCCGCCCTCCAGCGCCTCCTGGAAAACCGCGCCGGCGCGATCCTCATCCCCAGCAAGGCGACCATCTCCCCCATCGACGGCGAGTTCAACGATTTCGCCGAGCGCGTCGAGAAGGCCTCCGGCTTCATCCAGGTGGCGACCCGCCGATGACCAGCCGCTACACCGCCATCCCCGCCGAGGCCCCTCACGGTGCCTCGTACCAGGTCTGGGTCATCCGCGACCGCAGCACCGACCTCCTCGTCAAGGCCCTGCCGCCGGCCGACGAGCCGCTGCGCTTCTACTCCTACGCCCACGCCCAGGCGTGGATCCGCAGGAACGAGCCGCGCAGCACGTTCGAGATCCGTCTCATCGACTCCAAGAGCCCGCACTTCCTCCAGCTGGAGTGCTGGGGGCTCTGGGACCTCGACCGGCACGACTACCTGCGCATGCCCGGTTCCACCCACCGGATCCGGCGCTTCTACACCCGCGCCGGCGCGGAGGCCTTCGAACGGCATCTCAGGCATCGTGCTACGTAGAAGAGTTCACAGTCGGCCGATGCAACCTTATGTGCCCCGTCAGTCATCGATCTAAGTGATCCACCGATCGAACTGTAGGGCTATTTGCGGAGGTACTGTGCGGAATGCTCGCGGCATGACCGGTCTGCTGGCGGTGGGGGTCCTCGCGGCCCTCACCCTGGCCACGGGAGGGCCCGACTCTCAAGGCAGACCCACCGCCGCCGGCACCACTCCCGCGAGCCCCGACCCCAGCCCGACCGAGGACAACGCTCCCTCCCCCACCCCGACCGCGACGCCGACCTGGGACGGCCAGGTGAAGGTGCTCGGTGACGGCTCCACCTCGTACACCGGCCCCCAGCCCAAGCAGCCCACGCCCGAGAAGCTCAAGCCGGGCGAGAAGCCGCCGCAGTTCGTCGTCTTCTCCTGGGACGGCGCACTGGAGGGCGACGACCACCTGTTCTCCCGCTTCCGCAAGCTCGGCGGGGAGAACAACGCCCAGATGACCTTCTTCCTCAGCGGCATCTACACCCTGCCCAAGTCCAAGCGCACGCTCTACCACCCGCCGCAGCACGACGCCGGCGACTCCCTCATCGACTTCGCCACCAACGACCACATCAAGGACACCCTGGAGCAGCTGCGCCTGGCCTGGCAGGACGGCAACGAGATCGGCACCCACTTCAACGGGCATTTCTGCGGTCCCAAGGGCGGCGGAGACTGGAACACCGCCGAGTGGAAGAGCGAGCTCGACCAGTCCATCTCCTTCGTCACCAACTGGAAGACCAACACCGGCTACAAGGACCTCCCTCCCCTCCCCTTCGACTACACCAAGGAGTTGGTCGGCGGACGCGCCCCCTGCCTGGAGGGCCAGAAGGCCCTGCTCCCGGCGGAGAAGGCGGCGGGCTTCCGGTACGACGCCAGCTCACCGGGCGAGTTCCAGGTCTGGCCTGTCAAGAAGGAGGGCATCTGGAACTTCCCGCTGCAGATGCTGCCCTTCCCCGCCAAGTCCTCCCAGGGCCTCTCGATGGACTTCAACTTCCTCGCCGGCCAGTCCGGGAGCAGCACCAAGGGTGACCCGAGGAAGTACGCCGACTGGGAGAAGGAGGCCCGGGAGAGCTATCTCGCCGGCTTCGAACGGGTCTACAACGGCAGCCGGGCCCCGCTCTTCATCGGGAACCACTTCGAGGACTGGAACGGCGGCATCTACATGCAGGCCATCGAGGACGTGATGAAGAGCGTCTGCAAGCGGGAGGGCGTCCGCTGCGTCTCGTTCCGCCAGGTCGCCGACTGGCTGGACGCCCAGGACCCGAAGGTCCTCGACAAGCTGCGCGCGCTGGACCCGGGGCAGCCGGGCGACTGGTCACGCCTGGTCAAGTGAGCGGTCCCGGGCGGCTGCGGGCGCCGCAGCCGCCCGGGAGACTACGGTTTCGGCTCAGCAAAGTTGATGATCATTGATCACATTGCCAGCCGCAATCGCTGTTCAGCGTCGCGCCAGCGCCAGCATGCTCAGCCCGAACATCAGGACCCCCAACGGGAGATGGACCGCCGGTACGTGCGCGATGCCGAGCACGACCTGCACCGAGGCGAGGACCAGGAAGCCGGACGCCTGCCAGACCGGCCGGAGCGAGCCGCCGCCCGGCTTCCACGCCAGTACCGCCGCCAGCACGTACAGCATCGACGCCCCGTACATCACGCGGGCTCCGACGCTGTGCAGCGTCTCCCCGTAGGACGAGGTGAGCAGCAGCCCGGCGGAGACCGCTTGCAGGAAGATGGTCAGGGTCTGCAGGGTGATCGCGATCCGCAGGAACGGAAAGCTGTGCTGCGCCGTCGTCGCCTGGGTGGCCATGTCGCGGTCCTCTTTTCCGCCCGGTGGGGGCAGTGGATCGATAAGGTCTCACCAGCCCGACGACGCGGGCCTGCGAAAGGTAAGGCGAGGGGCGGCCGGGGGCATGGCACCAGCTGATACGGGCGGCAACGGGATAGCCGGCGAGCGGCGTCAACTGCTCAACATCGCCTACCGGTTGCTCGGTTCGCTGGCCGAGTCCGAGGACGCCGTCCAGGAGGCCTACGCGCGCTGGTACGCGCTGCCGCAGGCCCGGCAGGAGGAGATCCTGTCCCCCGGCGCATGGCTGACGACGGTGACCGGACGCATCTGCCTGGACCTGCTCGGTTCGGCGCGGGCCCGGCGTGAACGCTACGTCGGCGCCTGGCTGCCCGAGCCCCTGCCCGACCATGCCGAGCGGGTCGGCGACCTCGCCGACCACATAGTCCTGGACGAGTCGGTGACCATGGCCTTCCTCGTCGTCCTGGAGACGATGACGCCCGCCGAGCGGGTGGCCTTCGTCCTGCACGACGTCTTCCGCTACCCCTTCGCCGAGATCGCCGACGTCCTCGGCCGCACCCCCGCGGCCTGCAAGCAGCTGGCCGCATCCGCTCGACGGCGGGTGGGCCTCGCACCCACCCCGGCGACGGCAGCCGGGCAGGCCGGGCGGGCCGACACGGTGCGGCGCGTCAAAGAGGCCTGGGAGACCAGGGACATCCCCGCCCTCGTCGCCCTCCTCGACCCGGCCGCCGTGATGACCGCCGACGGCGGTGGCCTGGTCGGCACCGTCCTGCGCGCGGTCGAGGGCGGCGCGCGCATCGCGCAGTACATGATCGCCATCGCCGACAGGGCCCCGGGGCTCGAACTCCTGGAGCGCTCGGTCAACGGCACGCCGGGCCTGGTGGCCCAGCGAGGCGGCGTCGTCATGACGGTGGCCTCGTTCGAGGTCGCCGACGGCCGCGTCACGCGGATCTGGGCGGTCCGCAACCCGGAGAAGCTGCGGCCGTGGACGCGGGAAGGCTAGACCGGATCAGCGGACGGTGACCTGGATGCTCTTGGTGACGGTCGCGCACCGGCCGTTCGGACGCGGCGCCGGCTGGGAAGGCAGGCGCTGCGGTCCTGGAACTCCCAGGTCAGCGTGGTGGTGCCGGGGGAACCGTCCTGGCTAGCCGGCCGCCTTCATGAACGAGGTCCAGATCCGGGTCGGCAGCTCGGAGTCCGGGGTGTCCGGGGTGGCCCCGCCGATGCCCTCCAGCGAGAGCAGCTTCATGTCCTTCAGGTCCGCCCGGAAGACCGTGACCGCCGTGGCCAGCCGCCCGTTGTAGCCGACGGACCACCCCGCCGTACGGTCCACGGTGGTACCGGGCTTCGCCGCCAGGTCGGGGCCGGCCTCGGCCACCGACTTGGCGCTGCCGCCGCGGACCGCGCCCTTGAGCGCCGCGTCGACGTCCCCCGCGGCCGCCGCGCTCAGCGCCTGGACGGCGGTCGGCAGCCGCAGCGGGAGCGGCGCGCCGTTGCGGGTGATCCGCAGCACCGAGTAGGGGTCGGTGTGGCTGCCCCGGGCCGCGAAGGCGGCGTAGGCGTCGGCGGCCCTGATCGCGCTCGGCGTGGAGTTCCCGACGCCGAAGGCCGGTACCAGCTCGCCCATGCTGCTCGGCAGCACCCCCAGGTCGGCGGCGGTCTGCTGCACCTTGTCCAGGCCGACGTCCATGGCGAGCTGCATCATCGGCCCGTTGACGGACTGCTCCACCGCGCTCCGCAGGCTCATCGGACCCCAGTTCCGCTTGCCGTCGTTGGCGGTCTTCACGATCTTCCCGTCCCGGCCCCAGTACGGTCCCTCGGGGGTCATCACGTTCACCCCGTTGTCGCCGTCGTAGCTGGTGCTGGGCGTCACCGGGGTACGGTTGCCGCCCCGTTCGCGCTGCACGCCCTGGCTGAGTCCGGCCGCGTACACCAGCGGGGTGAAGGCCGAACCGATCGGCACCGTCGAGGTGTTGGCGTTGTTGAAGCCCTGCTTCCGGTAGTCGGGCCCGCCGTAGAGGGCGACGATCCGTCCGTCCAGGGCCACCGAGGCGGCGCCGACCTTCAGCAGCTTGTCGGCCGCCCGGTTGTCCGGGTCGATCCCCTTGGTGGTGTCCTGCACCGCTGCGGCCAGGGCGTCGACCTTCGGCTTCTCGAAGGTGGTGTGGATCTGGTAGCCACCGAGGTCGAACTGGGCCGGGGTGATGTCGGTGTGGCCCTCCACGTAGCTCCTGGCCATGTCCACCAGGTAACCGACCTGGCCACCCAGCCCCGCGCCCTTGGGCTGCGGCCGGGGTTCGGGGAACACCGTGTACCCGGCGCGCTCGGCGGCGGACAGTTTGCCGGCCTTCACCATCCGGTCCAGGATCCAGGACCACCGCTCCTCGGCCCGCTCGCGGTTGTCCGCGCTGATCGCCGGATCGTACTGCCCGGCCCCCTTCAACAGGGCCGCCAGGAAGGCCCCTTCGCTCGGGTTCAGCTGCGAGACGTCCTTGCCGTAGTACGCCGCCGCGGCCCGTTCGATGCCGTAACTGCCGCGCCCGAACCAACTGGTGTTCAGATAGCCCGCCAGGATGTCCTGTTTGCTCATCCTGCGGTCCAGCTTGATCGCGATCACGACCTCGCTGAGTTTGCGGGAGATGTCCTGGCGCTGGTTCAGGTAGATGTTCTTGACGTACTGCTGGGTGATGGTCGAGCCACCCTGGGTGTCGCCGCCGGAGGCCATCTCGTAGACCGCCCGGCCGATGCCCGTGAGCGAGATCCCCGGGTCCGAGTAGAAGGTCTCGTTCTCGGCGGACAGCACCGCCCACTGCACCGGCTCCGGCACCCGGTCGAGCGGCACCTCCTGGCGGTTGGTCTCGCCGATCCGGGCCATCTCGGTGCCGTCCGCCCAGAAGTAGACGTTGTTCTGCTGGGTGGCGAAGGCGTTCAGGTCCTCCGGTACCTCGGTGGTCGTGTAGAACCAGGCCGCGAGGCCAGCCAGCACCACCGTCCCGACCCCGGACACCAGGAGCAGCTGCCGCCAGGACGGAATCCAGCGGCGGACCCCGCGCCGTCCTCTGCGCGGATAGTCGATCCGCCGCAGCGGACGCCGTCGCCGGCGTCCGCGCTTCTCCTCCGCGGCTTCCCCACCCTGGTGTGCACGCATCCGGTCTCCGATCTCGTGGGACAGACCCCTCCATTCAGATAGACGCGTTTCGAGCCGTCCGACGACGGCCCGAAACCGGTGTGATCATGGTCATATCGCGTACCACGGCCGTACGCCGCACCGCCGTCGACGGCGCCCGGCCCCACGATCGCTCCCCGCGACCGCCAGAATGGCGCCATGAGGTTGATCCACACGCTGCTCGGCGTACTCGTCCTGCTGATGGTCGTCGGCAGCATCCTGCGCACCCTGGTCGTCCCGCGCGGGCTCTACTCGGCCCTGGTGTACCGGCTCTGGGCGGTGCTGCGCACCGCGCTGCGGCTCTGGGCCACGCCGTTCGGCGGCTACCGGGCGCAGGACCGCGCGCTGACCTGGCTGGCACCACTGGTGCTGCTCGGCATGCTCACGGTGTGGCTCAGCGGGATGCTTCTCGCCTACACGCTGCTGCTGCACGGCACGTCCGACTTCGACTGGTCGACGGCCATCCGGGAGGCCGGGTCCAGCCTCTTCACCCTCGGATTCGCCAGCGGCGAGCGACTGCAGCTGTCCGCGATCGACTTCATGGCCGCGGCCAGCGGCCCGCTGGTGATCGCCCTGCAGATCGCCTACCTGCCCACCCTCTACGCCGCCTACCAGCGGCGCGAGACCGAGGTGACGCTGCTGCAGTCCCGGGCCGGCGAGCCCGCCTGGGGCCCGGAGCTGCTGGCCCGCCAGTCCCTGGTGGACACCGAGACGGCGCTCCCCCAGCTCTACCGGGACTGGGAGCGGCTGGCCGCCGACATCGGCGAGAGCCACTCCAACTACCCGGTGCTGCTCTCCTTCCGCTCCCCGCAGCCCAACCGCAGCTGGGTGGTCGGTCTGATCGCGGTGATGGACGCCGCCGCCCTCCACCTCGCCCTCTGCCCACGCACGGCCCCGGCCGAGGCCCGGCTGGTGCTCCGGGCCGGCTTCACCGCGATGCGTGACATCGCCCGCTCACTGCGCGTCAACTTCGACGCCGACCCGGACCCGGCCACCCCGATCCGCCTCACCTACGCCGAGTACCTGGGCGCGGTCGCCATGATCACCGCCTCCGGCTTCCCGCGCGAACGCCCGGTCGAGGACGCCTGGCGGCACTTCCACGGCTGGCGGGTCAACTACGAGGCCCTGGCCTACGAACTGGCCCGCCGCAGCGACGCCGTCCCCGCCCTGTGGACCGGCCCACGCGACTTCCACGCCCCGGTCATCCCCCCGGCCCGCCCCACCGACCGCCGCCCGGACGCCCCCCGGCCCACCCTGCCGCCGGCCTGACCGGGCCTCGCCGACGCCTGCCGGCGGGGTTCCAGCGACGAGGCGGATGCCGCGTGACCGAACCGTGCTGGTCGAAGTGGAGAAGATCGCGAACACACGGGAGCGGCCTCAGACCGCCACCGGGCCGCCGTTGGCGAGGGAGCGCTCGGCGGCGGCCAGGACCTCCACCACCCGCAGGCCGAAGTCCGCCCCGCAGGGGTGCGGCTCACCGGAGGCGGCGGAGGACTGCAGGGCGTCCAGGGCGCGGTGCAGGGCGGCGGTCGGGCCCTCGCCGCGCTCGGGCAGGTGCGCCACGCCGTGCTCGCCGCGCAGCTCCATGGCGACGCCGCCGCCCGCCGTCGGGGCGGTCAGGCTGAGCGCGAGGGTGCTGGAGGCGCCGCCGGCGTGCCGCAGCACCAGGTGGACGGTGTCCAGCGGACCGGCGACCGCCGTCACCTCCGTCGCGTCGCCCAGCACCGGCAGCAGGACGGAGAGCGCGTGCGGGCCGACGTCCCACAGCGAGCCCTTCTCCCGGCGCCACGGCGAGGCCGCGTATGGGCTGGTGCTGCCCGGGACGAACACCGAGCCGAGCCAGTCCGAGCGGCCGGTGAACCAGCCGCCCAACTCGGTCTGCCGCTCGATCCACGGGATCTGCTCGCCGCCGAAGCGCACCGTGAAGAACACCACCGAGGCGACCTTGTGCTCGCGCACTGCCTCGGCCACCGCGCGGGCGTCCGGCACGGCGAACGCGACCGGCTTGTCCAGCAGCAGGTGGCAGCCGGCCTCTGCGGCCCGCACCGCCAGGCCGGCCTGGACGGACGGGGGCAGCGCGATGGAGACCGCGTCCACCTCGGCGAGCAGCCGGTCGAGGTCGGCGTACCCGGACACGCCGTGCGCCGCGCCCAGTGCCTCGGCCGCCTCCGGTCGGCGGCCCCAGACGCCGGTGAACTCCAGCCCGGGGTGCTCCGCCAGCACGGGCGCGTGCACCCGCTCCGCCCAGGTGCCGGTGCCCAGCAGTCCGATCCGCACGATGCCTCCGCTCGTTCTGTTTCTGGTTCAGCCCTGTACGCGGGCCAGCGTGAAGCCGTCGTAGCCCTTGCTGCCGACCGTCTGCACCGAGGTCGCGGTGACCCTCGGCTCGGCCGCGATCAGCTCGTGCAGGGCGCGGGTGGCGACGACCGCCGGGTCGGTGCTGGCGGCGTCGGCGACCGCGCCACCGCGCACCACGTTGTCGACGACGATCAGCGAGCCTGGCCGGGTCAGCTGGAGCGCCCGGCGGAAGTACTCGGGGTTGCTCGGCTTGTCCGCGTCGATGAAGACCAGGTCGAAGGGCTCCCCGCCCTGCTCCACCAGCGCCGCCAGCGAGTCGGCGGCCCGGCCGAGCCGCACCTCGGCGACCTTCTCCAGCCCGGCGCGGGCCAGGTTGCCGCGCGCCACCTCGGCGTGCCCGGGGTCGAGCTCCAGGGAGATCAGGGTGCCGTCCGCGGGCAGCGCCCGGGCCAGCCAGATCGTGCTGTAGCCGCCGAGCGTGCCGACCTCCAGGATCCGGCGCGCGCCCTGGGTCAGCGCCAGCAGGTGCAGCAGCTTGCCCTGGTTGGGAGCCACCGCGATCTTCGGCAGCCCGGCCGCGTCGGCGGCGGCGGTCGCGGCCTCCAGTGCCGGGTCGTGCCCGACCAGTTGCTCGGAGAAGTACGCGTCCACGGCGTCCCACGTGGACTGCTGCGTCGGCTGCGTCATCGGGCCCTCCAGTGGTGCAAGATCGGCAGGTTCCCGCCGATGCTACTCCGGGGCCCGACAACGCCGGGACGACTACTCACGACGTTCCGGACGACCACTCGCTACGTTCCGTGACGGCGCTGCACGGTTACGCCGCTACTCCGCGACGGGAGCCTTGACGGTCTGCGCCGCCTCGGCGGCCTTGGCCGCCTCCTCCGCCTCGATCTTGGCGTGGGTAGTGGCGGCCCGGCGCTTCATCACCCAGGCCGAGGTGGCACCGACCAGGACCGCCGCCGCCAGGCCCGCCCACGAGAACCGGGAGAGCCACGGCTCGATGGCCTTGCCCACCTTGAAGACCAGCAGCGTCGTGCCGCCGGCCCAGATCACGCCGCCCAGCACGTTGGCGATCAGGAACTTCCAGTACGGCATCTTCAGCGCGCCCGCCAGCGGACCGGCGAAGATGCGCAGCAGGGCGATGAAGCGGCCGAAGAAGACCGCCCACATGCCCCACCTGTGGAAGGAGCGCTCGGCGGTCGCCAGGTGCGAGGGCCCGAAGTGCTTGGGGAACTTCCGTCCCAGCTTCTCGAAGAGGGGCTTGCCCCCCTTGCGGCCGATCGAGTAGCCGATCGAGTCGCCGATGACCGCCCCCGCGATCGCGCAGGCCGCGATCCCCCACGGGCTCACCACGCCCTTGACCGCCATCAGGGACGCCGTGACCAGCGCGATCTCACCGGGCAGCGGGATGCCCAGCGATTCGATCCCGATGATCAGGCCGATCAGGGCGTACACCGCGGTCGGCGGAACGCTCTCGATCCAGGCGTCGATGTGCAAGGCCAGTACCTCCGTGGCAGGTCGGAACCGGTCCCGGCCCTCGCAGGAGCCGCATGCCGTCCCGGCGGTTGTCCGATGGCGGCACCAGGCCGCTCCCCCAAGTCTCCCCGGGGCGCAGCCTAACGTGCCGGGCGGCACGTCCCCCGGCCGATCACCCGTCGTTACGACGTACACCCCGAGGCCATGGTTCCAGGCTGACCAGCATTTCTTCAAGATTCGGCAAAACGCGGCGCGACCATTGACGGCCGCTTCCTGATCCCGCGCCCGAGCGGCTGTTACTCCCGGGGCCGTCCGCCGTCGCCTCCTTCCTGTCAGCCCTCGCGCAACGCCTGTAGCTGCTGGAGGAACCACTGCTGTGGCGGCAGCGCAGTCGCCGCCACAGCCAGCTGCTTCGTACGCTCCGCCCGCTCGTCCGCCGGCATCGACAGCGCCTCGTGCAGCGCGTCCGCCGTGCCACAGACGTCGTACGGGTTCACAGCCACCACGTTCTCGCGCAGTTCCTCGTAAGCCCCTGCCTCGCGTGAGAGCACCAGGGCGCACCCGGCGTCGGAGACGACCGGAACCTCCTTCGCGACCAGGTTCATGCCGTCCCGGACGGGGTTGACGAGGGCCACGTCGGCGATCCGGTACGCGGCGAGCGAGCGGGCGAAGTCATCCTTGACGTGCAGTACGACCGGGGTCCAGCTGTCCGTCCCGTACGTCGAGTTGATCTCCTCCGAGAGCCGGGCCACCTCCGCCGTGTAGTCCCGGTAGACGGCCACGTCCTGCCTGGACGGGTAGGCGAACGCCACGTGCACCACCCGCTCCCGCCACTCGGGGCGGGCATCGAGCAGCTGCCGGTACGCCAGCAGCCCGCGCACGATGTTCTTCGTCAGCTCGGTGCGGTCGACCCGGATGATGATCTTCCGGTCGCCATCGCCCAGCTGCCCGCGCAACGCGGCGATGTGCTCCTCGACGTCGGGCTCGTGTGAGCGCCGCAGCAGGAAGTCGGCGTCGGCGCCCAATCCGTGCACCGCGACGCGGGTGCTTCCCACCCCGTCTTCCAGGAGTTCCGCGCAGCAAGCAGTGAAGGCGTCCGCCCACCGGCGGGTGAGGAAGCCGAGCCGGTCCGCCCCCAGCATCCCCCGCAACAACTGCCTGGCGATGTCGTCCGGCAGCATCCGGAAGTAGTCGACGGGCGCCCACGGCGTGTGCGAGAAGTGACCGATCCGCAGGTCTGGCCGCAGCTCCCGCAGCATCGCCGGCGCCAGCGCCAGGTGGTAGTCCTGCACCAGCACCGCGGCCCCGTGCGCGGCCTCGGCCGCCAGTGCCTCTGCGAAAGCCCGGTTGTAGTCCTCGTACGACGCCCACTGCTGCCGGAACTCCGCATCGAAGACCGGTTCGAGGGGTGTCTGGTACAGCAGGTGGTGGAGGAACCACAGCACCGAGTTGGCAACCCCGCTGTACGCGTCGGCGAAGACACCCTCGTCGATGTCCAGCATCCGTACTCCCGGCTCGCCCACGCCTCGGTGCACTGCCGCCCGGTCGCCGTCACCGAGTGCCGAACACACCCACAGCGCGTCCGCATCCGTACCGACCGAGGACAGCCCGGAGACCAGGCCGCCTCCGCCCCGCTTCGACTCCAGCGTTCCGTCCTCCTTCAGGACATAGGAGATGGGGCCGCGATTCGACGCGACGAGCACCTTGGCCGCTCGTGTGTGGACCATGTCACCGAACCTAAGCGTGTTTCAGAAATGGATCAAGGTCAGGGTGTGATCGGGCAGATCGATCGATGACGAGTGGGCAGGCGATCGAAGTTCCTGGCAGACAGGGTGATCTCGCTCGAGCCCCTGTCTGCCAGGAGCTTCATGGCCCGTACGGTCGATCCACCTCGACACACCGGCTCTGCGGTCAGGTCGGCAGGAGCCGTGCGACCGCGGGTTCAATCCGAGCGCCCTGCGGGATCACAGCCCCGTCGGCGACGACGCTGCGGGCGCCGATCACGGCCCTGCGGCCGATACGGGCCGATGCGCCGATGTGCGCTTCGGCGCCCACGATGCAGTCGACGAGCACACTTCCCGGCCCGATCCGGGCCGCCTCATGACATATCGCGCCGTCCAGGACGGAGCCGGCGCCGACGACTGTGCCGGCGCCGACGACTGATCCGTTCGCCAGCGTTGCGCCCGCTCCGATCACCACTCCGGCCCCTACGTACAGGGGCCCCACCAGGGTGGCGTCCGGCGGCACCAGCACCCCGTCCTCGAACCAGACGCCTGGAGCCACCTCAGGGCAGTCCAGTTCGACTCGCACCTTCCCGGCCAGCGCGTCCGCCTGGGCGCCGTGGTATCGATCGTGGGTGCCGACGTCCTCCCAGTACGCGTCGGTGGGGCAGCCGTAGATCGGCGCGTCCTTCTCGACCAGACCGGGAAACACGTTCCGCGCCCAGTCCACTGCCTGACCGGCGGGAATCCGGTCGAGGATCCCGGGCTCCATCACGTAGATCCCGGTATTGACCTGGTTCGATGGCTCGGTACCGGCTGCCGGCTTTTCGATGAATCGGTTGATCCGACCGTTCCGGTCGGTGGTGACCACTCCGAACCCCAGCGGGTCTGCCACTTCCGCAAGACCTACGGTCACCAGCGCAGAATTCCTCCGGTGGCTCTCGATGAGCTCTGACAGATCGCAATCCGTCAGAGCATCCCCCGAGATCACGAGGAAACTGCCGCCGCGCAGGTGTTCCACCAGTACTTTGAAGCCCCCGGCAGTTCCCAGTGGGGCTTCTTCCGTCACGCATGATATCGATAGATCGAAACCATCGAGCCCGTCCAGATACTCCTGGATCTGCCCGGCACGGTACTGCGTTGTGACGATCGCTTCTTTAATTCCGTGCCGTTCGAGCAGGCGCAGCACGTGATACAGGATGGGCTGCCCGGCAATTGGTATTAATGGTTTCGGGAGACTCGCCGTCAGCGGAAGTAACCGAGTCCCCCGGCCACCGGCCATAACCACGGCCTTCATACTTTCTCCATCCTTCTGATTGAAGCCGACCAACAGGGGCGAATCAAACGATGGGTGAACTCATACTGCGGCGCGCACGTCGTCTATGACCTGGGCTATCGCCCGCGACTGGGCCAACCGGACCAGCCGGCTCTCCTGACCCTGAATCGCACGGGTCACGTCCTCAACCATCAACCGATACGGATCAATTGCGTCATAGGAGCCTGAGAAATCGGCTCCGGAAGATCGCGTGACTTCAAGCACCGAGGACCGGGCGCCCGCGGTGAAGGCGGGGGAGACGAGCTGGATCCCCCCTGCTTTCCCGCTGATCTCGAAGGTTTCCGTCCAGTTGCCGGTGAGTCCGCTGAAGACATCTGCCGAACCGCCGCCCGGGAAATCCAGGACAAAAGAGGTCAGTCGATCAGCGGATTCCGGGGCCCAACGCTCCTGCCTGGCCTCGCGCACCACCGGCTGCCGCCATCCGAACGCGGCGAGCGTGGCGGAAATGGCGTAATATCCGACGTCATACAGCGCCCCACCGCCCAGTGCGGGGTCGAGGCGATAGTTTCCTGCGGCGGGAGCGATTCCGTCAAAGAACGCGGCGACATGCGTGACCTCACCGATGGCACCCAGCTCGAGCAATGACTCCATTTCCCGGGTCCGCGGGTGCCAGCGATTCCATGCGGCCTCCACCAGAATTTTGCCCGCAGCATCGGCCGCGGCTGCCATGGAATCGATCTGCGCGGCGGACAGACCTATCGGCTTCTCGCAGACCACGTGCTTTCCAGCCCGAAGCGACTCCTCGACCCAGTCGCGGTGGGCACTGTTGTGCAGTGCGATATATATGACGTCCACATCGGGGTCGCCAAGGAGGTCCCGGTAAGTGGAGTACGTCTTCCCCGGCCTCAGAGATGCGGCGCGCTTCAGGTCCCGGGATGCCACGGAATGGAGAGCGGCGTCCGCGGTGGCGTGAACCGCCGGCGCCAGGCTCGATGCGGCGATCGAGCCCGCTCCCAGAAATCCCCAATTAATCACGTCGACTCCTGGAGATTCTCGGCGTGGATGAGGTCGAGGACCAGAGAGCTCCAGCCGAAGGATTGTGCGCCGTGCCCGGCCGCGTCGTACGGCCCGTAGCACTCACGCATTCCGGCTCGCGCCACGAGCTCTACGGTCCGTTCCGCCAGAGTCGTCGCCGCATCCGCGTAACCCCGTGCGCGCAGCCCCCAGTACAAGTACCAGTTCAGGTTGAGCCAGCTGGAACCCCTGAATATGGCTTGGGTGCTGAAGTCGTGATCGAAGGAGGGCTCGGTCGCGGCCACGCTGGAGATCGGAAACCGGTGCCAGAATTCCCGCTCATTGAGCAGGTGTTCCTCGATGACGCGCTTGGCGTGATAGTTGGGAATCGAATCCAGGATGATGGGGAAGAGGGAAGTGGCCGTGAGCACCTCCACGCGGGAACCAGACACCTGATCCACGTCGAAGAAAGCGCCTGCCTCGTCGTCCCAGCAGTGGCGCAGCAGTGACTCAGAAATTCCTTGCGCGCGTGCCGAGAGAGCGCTCGACGTTTCGACGGACAGCCCTGCCGCAATCGCGAGCCGTGAAAGCGAAAAGAGCCCGTCCGCGTAGATTGTGTTGACCAGGACGTCATTCCATACGAATGCTCGATGTTCCCTGAGACGGCTTTCCGGTGTCCGGTCTCCCGAGTAGGAGCCGATCAGTTCACGCATAGCCTGGTGCCAGTCGCCGGCTATCCGGTCGGGTGCCGACGCATGGATGCCCAGAGCACGGTCGTATTTGGGGCTTATGTCGATCCCCGACTCATCCGGCTGGTAGATCTCGAGCAGACCGGTTTCCGGGCTCGTTCGGTTCTCCGCCAGCCAGGAGAAGAAGGCGAGGGCCGGGGGCAGAACCTCGGCGAGCCAGTTGTCGTCCGCGGTCGCCTCGAAGACCCGCTCTATTGCTCGGGCCAGTACGGGAGGGGCGATGGTGACCGATCGCCACTCCTCCCACAGGTCGATACGGAACTCTGCCGTGGCCCGTGCACGGAGGTCGTCCTGCCAGAGCACCATGTGGGGGATGAAACCCGTAGGTGTCACCGCCGAGACGAGGGAGCTGATCTCGTCGCGTGCTCTTTGGGTGTCCACCTGAAGCAGCGAGATGGCGTGATAGCTGCTGTCCCATGCCCACTGGAACGGATAGGTGTCAGGCGACGGGCAGGTGTAGTCGTATGGCAGGCCGACTCCTGCGGAGTACCCCGACCGATGATTTCTCTTCAGCATCTCCTGAGCAGCCCTGGCTGCCTGAGCGACGTGTTGGTTATTTTTCACCGATCCCCCGCTGGATATGAAATGACATGACATTACATGAATTCAGCTTGTGCGGGAATTCCGCGATGTTGCGGCACGTCCGAGGAAGAGCAGGACGACCGCCGCCGCCAGCAGTACGGCCTCGACCGCGAAGGAGCGGCTCACCCCGAACCGGTCGGACAGCGCTCCGAGCATCAGCGGAGCCGCCATGATCGACATCGCGACGATGAGTTGCACTCGAGCGGTGGCCTGGCCCGTTCTGCCCTGCGCGGCCACTACCGCGAGCGACAGCGTCAGCGGGAACAGGTTGGCGATGCCGAGCCCGGCCACCAGCAGTGCCACGAGAGCGATCGAAGTGGTGCTGCTCGCCCAAAGCGCCAGGAAACCCACCGTCGTGACCCCCAGTGCGGCGAACACCAGCTGGGTGGTGGTGGCGCGGCTGGCGGACAACCGACTGCCGGCGAGCCGGCCGAGCAGTGTGCCGCCGTAGAAGAGGCTCATCGCCGTGGTGGCCTGTCCCTCAGTGAAGCCGATACTGCTGGTCAGCTGTGGGGACCCGTAGAAGACCAGGCAGAACTCGGCTCCGACCGAGACTCCGCACAGTGCCGCGAGCAGCCAGTAGGAGGCCGGGAGCCGCCCTGGCGACGCCGCGCCCCTGGCCGCCGCCTGGTAGGACCCCAACGGCTCCTGACGGAACGTCATGTACAGGCTCATCGCGATCACCAACGGCAGCAGCATGCTCGGGCCCCAGCCGGCACCGGCCGCCCGGAACGCTCCGATCACCAGCGGCGCCGCCAGTGCGGCCGCGCTCGCGCCCGCGTTGGCCTCGACGATGGCGCACTCGCGGAGGGGGCCGTGATGCTGCGCCAGAACGGTAAGCACAGTGGTCTGTACCAGCCCGCCCCCCACACCCATCACCGCCGCGGCGGTCAGTGTGACCTCCACACTTGGGGCCGCCGCAAGCAACATCGCGCCCAGCACCAGTACGGACAGGGATGCCCAGAAGACGCTGCGGTACCCGAACCTGCCGATCAGCCGTTCTATGAGCGCGTTGGCGAGGATCCCCCCGGCGGCGAACACCGTCGAATGCGCGCTCATCATCGCATAGGAGAGTTCGAGGTCATGCCGGAGCAAGGGCAGCAGCGGGCCCAGGGAGTAGAGAACGTAGGCGTAGACAGCAAGTCCACCGTAGGCCAGGCGAGTTGTCCGGTCCCGGACGAATAAGGCTGCCTGAACCGTCATATCCCGATACCGACTTCTTCTCCGCGGACCTCGGCGGACACGGAATGAGCGGCCAACAGCACCTCAGGAGCGAGCATGGAGGTCTTCATGGACGCTCCCTGCCCGTACTCGGTGAAGGCTCGCAGCACACCGGATTCGTCATTGATCGACACGCGGGTGGTCACCAGGGGACGGGCGTCCACCAGGCCGGTCTCGATGAGGCGCAGGGCGACGCTGGAGACATTGGCCGACCTGGTCATGGGGAAGAGGCGTACGTCGAAGGGGGTGGCTCGCAGCTTCAGCCCCTTGGCCAGAATCATCCAGGTGTTGATCTGCTGAGGCACCGCGGTGGCCCCGTACAGAACGTACTCGCCGCCCGGCCGCAGGAGCCCCATGGCCAGCTCGCGGATGTCCTTCTCTCCCGGCTTCGCGGCACCGATGTGCGGGAGGGCGTCGAAGACGTAGTCGGCGTACTGGTCGTGGTGTTCACGGACGAATTCGTCGAGCGCGGTGAGCTGCGTGTCCGTGTTGAAGGCCAGCCCGGCACCGTAGGTCTGGGCCAGGTCGAGCCGCGCCTGGTTCTGGTCGAGCACCATGACCGATCCCGCCCCCAGGTATCGGTTGAGGACCTGGACGGCGAGGAGCGCGCTGGGGCCGCAGCCGAGGACGACGCAGGTGTCACCGGGCTTCGGAGGGTTCAGGAGCAGGGAGCGCAGCACCGAGGTGAGGGGCTCGACGATCGTGGCCAGGTCGGAGGGCACGGATTCGGGAAGGATGACGGCCGCCGCCTGGTCCGCGTCATAGAAATTGCGCTCGGTGTACCAGGATGTTTCCATGCCCCGCCGGCCGGGGAAAATCGGCCGCAGCGCCCGGTATTCGGCCATTCCACCGAAATCGGTCTGTCCCCAGTAGCAGACGCGATCGCCCACCTCCACGGATCCCTGCAGCTTGCGTCCGACCTCCAGAACACGGCCTACATACTCATGTCCAGGTATGATCGGCCAGGATTCGGGAAAGAGGTGCCCTCGGAAGTAGGACACATCGGTCGAGCAGATGGATACAGCCTCGGTGCTCATCAGGATCTCGTCCGGCTGACACACTGGATCAGGGACCGTGGCACGCTCAATAAACCCAGGGGCAGGCATCAGATATGCGTACATGTCACTCCTAGAAGTTAACGCCGGTACGTCCGGGCCGGGCGTACCGGCGAAAAGGTGTCGATGCGCGATCGTTTCACTGATGAATCTTCCAGATTTTGGCATGCCTGTAAGCCCACCAAAATGATTGGCGAGAAGATTCTTGCGTTCTTTTCGGTTCTTTACTCGGGAGGCTGCGGGAGGCTACTCGCCCGAAGTGTCCACCTGGAAGGCGACGTCCAGCACATATCGACTGCCGACATAGCGGGACTCGGTGAGTTCGACGGGACGGTCCTCCTGGTCCAGAACGAGGCGCTTCTCGATGAGTAGCGCGGTCCCGGCAGGAACGCCCAACAAGTGGGATTCGAGATCGCCGGCGACGTCCGCCCCGATCGACGAATATCCACGCTGGGGGTACCTCCCCAGGCCGATCAGCGCCTCATGCATCGAGTGAGTGGCCGCGTCCACCTCCAGGAGGCCCGAAAGCTCCCCTGGGAAGACCGCTCTTTCCAGAGCCACCGGAATTTCGTCCGCAAGGCGGACGCGGGTGACGGCGATGACGTAAGCGGGCTCGGCCAGCTGTAGACGATGGATTTCATCCGGCTGCGCTTTCCTGGCTTCTGATGAAATGAGCTTCGACGAGGGTCGGCGTCCACGTCGACGCATTTCCTCACTGAAGCGAACCAAGTTTTCCGCACGCCGTCGGGCGGGTGGCTCGGCAACGAATGTACCTCTGCCGGACACTCTGTAGATCAATCCTTCGGCGACCAGGCTCTGCAGGGCCGCGCGTGCAGTCATACGACTGACTCCAAATTCGGCACACAGGTCGCTTTCCGAAGGCAGCGGGTCGTGGGCCCGCCTCTGCGCGATTCGCCCCCTCAATTCCTGCTCAATTTGATAGTACCGCGGGGCAAAGTCCGCACCCATAGGTTTCCCTCCTGAATAGAAGCATCCGTATAGCTGTCTAGTCAACCGCCCCCAAAACGCGCGACGCACGCCCTGGGCGTGACCTGCATCACTCCATGAGGCCCGCCTACGGGGGCGGCATCAAGGGAAATCGCAGGTCAGTCGACAGGTCGGTCGACAGTCGGTCGAACTGTCTAGACAGCTAGCCCGCCTAGCCTTATGGTGCCAGAGGCGCGCTGATGCCGCTCCTACCGTCAGGTCAACCGCCGCCGCAGCCTTCAGGCCGGTCGCCGATGTCCTGAGGTGTCCTGATGACCCATGCACAGCCCCGATCACCAACCGCCACCCTAGGGACAGGCCCGTGAACACCGCCAGCCTCACCGTCGCCCGAGTCGCCAAGATGATCGACCACTCCCTCCTGCGCCCCGAATTGACCACGCGCGACGTGTACGACGGCTGCGCGCTGGCCGCCCAGTACGACGTCGCCTCGGTGTGCGTGAGGCCGGCCGACGTGGAACTGGCCGCCAAGGCTCTGACCGGCACCGCCGTCCAGGTCGGTACCGTGGTCGGCTTTCCCCACGGCGGGTCGGTGTCCGCGACCAAGGTCGCGGAGGCGCGTACCGCGCTCGAGGACGGCGCGCGCGAGCTGGACATGGTCCTCAACATCGGCCGGTTGCTGAGCGGTGACGACCAGGCAGTGGCTCACGACATCCGCGCCGTCGTCGAAGTCGCCCGGACCGGCGGGGCCTTGGTGAAGGTGATCTTTGAGAACGCCTACCTCACAGACGAGGCGAAGGTCCGCGCCTGTCATCTCGCAGAGGACGCCGGCGCGGACTACGTGAAGACGTCCACCGGCTTCGCCTCCAGCGGTGCCACGCTGGAAGACGTGCGGCTGATGCGCTCCTCGGTCTCCGAACAGGTCAAGGTCAAGGCTGCCGGAGGCGTGCGCACCCTCGATGTCCTGCTTGCCATGGTCGACGCCGGGGCCTCGCGGTTCGGTGCCACCACCACCGCCGCCATGCTTGACGATCTCGCGGCTCGCCTCGCCTGACCGACCACCCCGACTTCGTGTCCCTCGGGGCCGACACGTGACAATCGGCGCCGGCGGCCACGGATTCCCGGGCCGGCGAGCATGATGGCGGCGGCGATGCCGGTGCCGACCGGGACGAACAGGAAGCGGCGGCAACGGCAGCCCGGCGCCGAGGCGGGCCTCGGCGAGTCCGCGGCCTGTACGTCTTCAAAGTGATCTCCGGCTGTCCGGGCCGGTCGAAGCACCGTCAATCGGAGCGTCACTTCGTTTGCTGCCGATGAGCGACCGCGACTGGGCCGAGCCGCGCTACCCCAGCTGGACTTCGACCACATCGCGCAGGATGCCGAACGCAGGCCGGCGTTCCAAGCTGAGCACCCAGTCGCTCCGGGCATCGGATGAGCGCCCGACGCGTTGACGCATGCCGCACACCGGTAGCCTCTCCGCCAGCCCGAACCGGGATCGACAGTCTCTCAGCCGGGCGAAGTACCGGTAGGGATCGGCGGCGAAGTCCTCGGACAGGATGCTGAAACGCGGATCGAGACGGACATGGTGGCCTCTCAGCCGGAAACCGGAACAGCGGGGGCGATGGGATCCGGCGATCAGACCCCGGCGGCCGAGATCCCCCTCCCCGGCTCAGCGACCAGCCGGTACCGCCCGTCCTCCTTCCGGACCGTGCCGCCCGTCGGCTGCGGGAAGTGGGTGCCCAGGAGCAACGCGTCGGTGTCCGCCAGGGCGTCGAGCAGCCGGCCGCGGGTGCGGACCGCCTGGGCGGCGTCGATGTCGACGCAGCTGTTCACGTGGGGGTGGGACAGCTGTACGGGGTGGTGGATGCTGTCGCCGGTGATCAGCGCCCGGCGGTCACTGCCACGCAGTTCCACGGCGACCTGCCCCGGGGTGTGGCCCGGGGCAGGGGCCAGGAAGACGCCCGGCGCCACCTCGTGCCCCTGCTCGGGCACGTCCACGAGGTCGTACTGTCCGGCGTCGCGGACGGGGGTGACGGAGTCGCGGAACATCTGGCGGCGGGCCTCGTCCAGGTCGGTGGCGGCCCAGTGGTCCCATTCGGTGCGGCTGGTGAGGTAGCGGGCGTTGGGGAAGGTGGGGACCCAGTCCTCGCCGACGAGGCGCGTGTTCCAGCCGACGTGGTCGGTGTGCAGGTGCGTGGTGATCACCAGGTCCACGGACTCGGGCGGGAAGCCGGCCGCCGCCAGGCGCTCCAGGAAGTCGGTGTCGAGACCGTTCCAGGCCGGGTTGGCGCGTGGCTTGGCGTTGCCGATGCCGGTGTCGACGACGATCCGCAGCCCGCCGACCTCCACCGCGAAACTGTGACTTGCCAGACGGGGGACGTCGGCGTCGGCGAAGTCGGGGCGCAGCCAGGACGCCTCGTCCAGCACCTCCTTGGTGGCGTCCGGCAGCAGCCAGGGTCCGGTCTGCCGTGGCAGTTCGATCTCGTCGACCCGCCGTACGGCGATGTCGCCGAGGCTCCATCCCGTGCTTGCGAAGGGGGTGGCCTGACGGGGCGTGGCGGTGCTCATCGGTGGGTCCTTTCGGGCGGGCGGGGCGCTCCGGGCAGGCAGGGCTCGGTCAGGCGTTGCGCGGCTGCCACACGGCGCGGGTGAGGCCGATCAGGGTCAGCAGGATGACCGTCACCGCGTAGAGCGAGACGGCGGTCTGCAAGCCGTACAGGTTGGTCAGCAGGCCGGCGAGGACGGCGGGGATGCTCATGGCCAGGTAGCTGAGGACGTAGTAGGCGGCGAGCGTGCCGGCGCGTTCGCCCGGGGCGGCCGGGGGCAGCAACAGGCGCAGGGCGCCCTGGGCGACGGCGCCGAAGCCCGCGCCCGCCAAGGCGGTGCCCGCGAACAGCGCGGGCAGGCTGTGCAGGTGCAGGCCGCTCAGGGTCAGCAGGGCCCCCGGGGTCAGAAGCGCGCTGCCGGCGAGGCTCACGGTGCGGGCGGGCAGCGCCCGGGCGGTGTGGCCGGCGAGGCCGGCCGCGGCCGTCAGGGTGAAGAAGACCAGGCCTCCGGTTGCGCGGGCGGCGTGCGGGGCGACGAGCCGGGCAAGCGAGGGGCCGAGGGAGGAGTAGAAGCCGCCCAGTGCCCAGGCAGCGACGACGCCGGGCGCGGCGAGTGCCATGGCCGGCCGGGAGGCGGGGGCGACGGTGATCGCGGGGCGCAGTGAGCGCCAGGCGCCGGGGTTGGGGCGGACGGTCTCGGGGGTGTGCAGGACCGCGGCGGCCTGCGCGGTGAAGAGCAGGAGCAGCAGCAGGTAGACGGTGCGGGTGGGGGCGGGGGCGTACTGCACGAGGGCGGTGGCGGCCAGCACGCCGACCGCCATGCCGGCCACAGGGGTGATGCCGTTGGCGGCCGTTGCCCGGCCCGGGCGGTTGGGGTCCTCGAAGTCGAGCAGGGCGGCTCCGGCGGCGCTGGTGGCCACGCCGGTGGCCAGGCCCTGCAGAATCCGGGCGGCGATCAGCGCTGGCACCCCCTGGGCGGTGGCGAAGACAGCCATCGCGATGCTTTCCGCCAGCAGCGCCCCGGCGAGGACCGGGCGCCGGCCCAGGTGGTCCGAGAGCGTGCCCGCGGTCAGCAGTGCCACCAGCAGGGCGAGCGCGTAGGCACTGAACACCACGGTGAGCGTCATGGCCGAGAAGTGCCATGCGGCCTGGTAGAGCGCGTAGAGCGGGGTCGGTGCGCTGGAGGCGGCCAGCAGGCCGACCAGGACCGAGGCGTGGAGCCGGAAGGCACCGCGGTGGCTCAGCACGGGCGGGCGGCGGGGATGGGACGGCAGGGCTGTGACGCTGGTCATGGAAGCACCTCCGGAACCTTAAGGCGAGTGCTTTGCATTAAGCACTCTAGGCCCGCGCCAGCCCGAAACGCAAATATTTAGCTTTTAGGAGGCGGGAGGGGCGCGGCACGGCCGAGCACCGCCGCCACCAGGTGGCTGGCGTAGGCCGCGGACAGGTCCGAGGGGCGGAACAGGATCCGATACATCAGGGGGGCGACGACGACGTCCAGCAGGGTCTCCACGTCGGGCACGGCCTCCCCCCGCCCGGCCGCGCGCACGCCGATGACCTTCAACTGCTCGGCGGCGTAGTCGGAGCATCGGGCCGCGTTGCCCTGCTCGGGGTCGCCCAGAAGGGCGTCGCGGATGTACGTGCGGCCCGCCGTCGAGGACATCTCCTCGGCGAACTGCACCGTCCACGCCTCCAGGTCCGCCCGCAGGCTGCCGTGGTCGACCGGCGGGGTGTCGGGGCGCAACCGCTCGACGGCCACGTCTGACAGCAGTTCCCGCAGGTCCCCCCAGCGCCGGTAGACGGTGGACGGCGTGACTCCCGCGCGGGCGGCGATCAGGGGCACGGTGAGCGCGTCCCGCCCCAGTTCCTCCTCGAGATCTCGGACGGCCTGGTGCACGGACTGCTGGACGCGGGCGCTGCGCCCGCCGGGGCGTGTGGTCGCTCGGGCACTCATGCGCACAGCTTAATGCGAAGAAGTTGCGTCTGGTGGCTGTCGGCTCAGTCCAACCGTCTCCTCAACCGCTTCCACCAGCACACCGTGGGCCGGCCCGACACCGACGACACCTCCACCATCTCCACCCGCATCGCACGGTGGCGCCGCAAGCTCGGGCCAACGCACCGGGAGACGACCGCCACCGTCCGCCAGATCGGCTACCTGTACGACCCGCGGCTGCCCGCCACGCTGAACACCGCCCGATCGGCAGGCAGGGCCGATGGGCCCACGGCAACGACCCGACGGCCGGGCCATGATGGACAAGGAGGTCCCGATGGCGAGGCTGAGACTTCACCCGCAGACCGGAGAGGGCAAGGTGCTGCTCGGCATCCTCCTGCTCATGCTGCTGGAACTGGTCGTCCTCACGACCACCCCGGTGCACGAGCGGTCGATGATCGGCGGCGTACTGCTGGGAGCCGGGACGGCGGCGTTCATACTCGCGCTGGCAGTGCTGCACCACCGCCACCGGGCTCGCCGAAGGCTGCCGGAGATCGCGAAGACGGACTGGTTCAGCGCGGACACCGTGGCAGGATTCCCGATGGAGGAGCTCCGCCCGTTGCTGCTGGGCCCCAATGCGCCGAACCTGAACCGCCTGTACACCGCATGGATCATGGCCACCCACGGTCACGACGCGGCCTGGATCAGCCATCACCTCGACCTTCCGCCCGCCACCGCCCACCTGCTCGTCGATGCGGCCCGGCGCCACGGCGCCGTGCCCGGTAGCCCTGAGCACAGCAAGGACTGATCCGGCCCGCCCGCCGCCGACCGGACCGAACACTGCAATCAATGCCGCCGAGTCCCTCGACGTCACCGGGCGGTACCGAGACGACGTCTTTTCCCTCCGTTACATCCTCACCCACGTGGAGGAGTACGCGCGGCACAACGGTCACGCCGACCTCCTCCGCGAGCACATCGACGGAACCGCCGACCAGTAACAGGGCAGGAAGACGAGCCGGAGTGCGGCCAGCGCGAGGTGGTGCGGGACGAGGAGCAGCCACTTGACCAGCCGCAGCCAACGCGACAGCGGCTCGTCGAGCACCGCCTCGACCCGCACCGACCCGTTCACCGCCGTGGTCGTCGCCATCGGGGTCGGCTACCGCGTCACCCCCTCGTGCCCATGGTTGCCCCAGTGCACGCAGAGCGCGTAGATCGCCAGGATGTCCAGCGCGATGATCAGCACCGACCAGAGCGGGTAGCTGGCCACCACCCACATGTGTGAGAAGGCGTTGAGCGACAGCACGGCCACGCCGACCCAGCGCGCC
>NZ_JBSFJV010000061.1:0-50907 GCF_053598235.1 Kitasatospora sp. NPDC001159 | reverse complement strand
TACCACGCACACCGCACCAAGCCACTGCTCGCCTTCGCCACCCCAGGCATCGCCGCGGCCCTGACCCATCCCCGGCGGACCCACCCGCCCCGCACAATCGACACCCTCCAGAACGCAATCGCACAGTACGAAGACGAGATCAAATCAGGCAGTAAATAATTGACGGGTCCCAAGGCGCGGTCTTCCAGGGCGCGGTCTTCCAAGGCGCGGCCTTTCAACACGGGCCGGTGCTCTGGTCGGCGACTCCCTTTCGGGGGTGCCGGGGGTTTTCAGGCGTTGTTGAGGTAGGCCAGGACGGCGAGGACTCGACGGTTGTCGTCGTCCGAGGGTTGGAGGCCGAGCCGGACGAAGATCGACGCGGTGTGCTTGGCGATCGCCCGCTCGGTGATCACCAGCTGTTGGGCGATCGCCGCGTTGGACCGGCCCTCGGCCATCAACGCCAGCACCTGCCGCTCGCGCGGGGAGAGGGTGGAGACCGGACCGGCCGAGGAGTTGTGGGTGAGCAGCCGGGTGATCACCTCCGGGTCCATCGCGGTACCGCCCTGGGCGACCCGCCGGACGGCGTCGATGAACTGGGCGCCGTCCAGCACGCGGTCCTTGAGCAGATAGCCGATCCCGCCCGTGCTGCCGGCCAGCAGCTCACGGGCGTACAGCTGCTCCACGAACTGCGACAGCACCAGCACGGGCAGGCCCGGGTGCGCCTGACGGGCCGCCAGGGCCGCGCGCAGCCCCTCGTCGGTGAAGCTCGGCGGCAGTCGCACGTCGACCACGGCGATGTCGGGCCGGTCGGCGGCCACTGCGGCGAGCAGCTGTTCGCCGTTCTCGACCGCCGCGGTGACCTTCATGCCGTTGGCCTCCAGCAGCCGGGTCAGCCCGTCCCGGAGGAGGAAGAGGTCTTCGGCGATGACAACGCGCACGGGATCTCCAGGTTCACGATGGTCGGGCCACCGGACGGGCTGCTGATCGCGAGCACCCCGTCGAAGGCGGCCAGTCGGCGTTCGGTTCCGCTGAGGCCGGTTCCCCGGGACGGGTCGGCGCCACCGCGCCCGTCGTCGGTTACCGATATCCGCAGCAGCCCGCCACTGTGCCCTATCTCGATCCACACGTGCGAGGCCCCGGCGTGTTTCACCGTGTTGGCCAGCAGCTCGCTCACCGCGAAGTAGGCGGCCGACTCCACTGGGGCCGGGGCCCGGCCCGGCAGGCTGCCGGTGAAGGTGACCGGCAGCGGCAGGTCCAGCGCGGTCGCCTGCACCGCGTCGGCCAGGCCGCGGTCGGCCAGCACCGGCGGGTGGATGCCCCGGACCAGGTCCCGCAGCTCGCTCAGCGCCTTCACCGAGGACGTCCGGGCCTCGGCCAGCAGCGGCCCGAGGGCTTCCGGGTCGTGCTTCAGCTGCTCGGCGACGGTCAGCAGCATGCCCAGCGCCACCAGCCGGGCCTGCGCCCCGTCGTGCAGGTCCCGCTCGATCCGGCGCAGCTCGGCGGCGCCGGCGTCGATGGTGTCCGCCCTGGTCCGGGCCAGGTGACTGATCTGGCGGGTGAGTTCGGTTCGCCGGGACGGCCCGAGCAGTGCCCGGGCGGACTTCTCGTGAATCCGCAGGACGGGCGGGGCGGCCCACAGGACGGCGAACGGGAACATCCAGACGCCCATGCCGTAGACCACGAAGAGCGGGAAGAACGGCCCGTTCCGGCCGAAGACCTCCAGGGCGACCGGGGTCAGCAGCACGATCGCGGCGGTGAGCAGCACGGCGAGACCGGTAAGGAGCGCCCAGGCGAGGTCCCGCCAGGTCGCCGGGTCGGTCAGCCAGCCGCCGGACCGCAGCCGCCGCCAAGGGCCGGCCTCCCGGGCCGCGCGGCGGTACGGCACCGGGACCGGCCGCCCGCTCCACCGATCGACGACGCGCCGACTCTCGGTGGCGGCCCAGCGGGCGCCGAACAGCCCGAGCACCAGCAGCGAGGGCGCCAGCCAGAGCGAGACGGACCGGTCGCCGGGCGCGGCGCCGCCGTACAAGTGGGTCGCCATCACCGCGAGCGCGCCCGGGGCGAACAGCGCGGCCCCGACCGCCCGGCCGCCGCCCCCGGTGGCCCAGCAGAGCGCCCAGAGGGCGACCGGCGCCATCGGCACGAGCAGGATCAGCGGCCCGCCGGGGGAGAACGGCCGGGACTCGTCCGGGCCGAACAGGGCGGCGGCCAGCAGGATCGGCCCGGCCAGCAGCGAGACCAGCCCCGTCACGGCCAGAGTCGCCACGTACCAGGCGCGTACGCCGTCCACGCAGGCCCGGCCCAGTTGCCGGGCCACCCGGCCGGTCGCTCCCGTCCTCATGACACTCCCCCTCTGCGTTCCGCAGCCCCTGTGCAGAGGCCTCGAAGCCTGCGGTTCCGAAGCCCTACAGGCCGGCGGTCCCGATCTTTCGACGGCTCAGTCTGCCTGGCGCGGGGACCCGGCGCCCTAGGCCTGAACACCCAGTTCGAGGTGTATCTGGATACACCTCCGAGAGGCCGTTTGGACGGCTGTCCGCACCCCGCCGCCGATCCGTAGCGTCATCTTCCGTCAGCCGGCCCCGGGTCTCCCGGTGCCGGACCCCGAACCGTGGAGGGCCCGTGAACGCGCCGATCATCCGGATCCGCGGCGTCAGCAAGACGTACGACCGAACCGACGCCGCCCGCCCCGCGCTGGCCGGGCTCGACCTGGAGGTACGGGCCGGCGAGGCGCTGGCCGTGCTCGGCCGCTCGGGCAGCGGCAAGTCGACCCTGCTGAACCTGATCGCCGGCCTCGACCGCCCGAGCGAGGGCGCGGTCGAGGTGGACGGCGTGGCCGTCCACCAACTCGGCGAGGCCGCGCTGGCCGAGTACCGGCGGACACGGATCGGCATGGTGTTCCAGTTCTTCAACCTGCTGGACGACCTGAATGTGGAGGACAACGTGCTGCTCCCGGCCCAGCTGGCCGGGATGCGGCGGGAGCAGGCCCGGGCCCGGGCCGGGGAGCTGTTGGAGCGGCTCGGGGTGGCCCGGCACGCCAAGGCCTTCCCCGGCCGGCTCTCCGGCGGCGAGCGCCAGCGCGTCGCGGTGGCCCGGGCGCTGATGAACCGTCCGCCGCTGCTGCTGGCGGACGAGCCGACCGGCGCGCTGGACACCGCCTCGGCCGTCGACGTCCGCGACCTGCTGCGCGGGCTCAACGCGGAGGGCCAGACGATCCTGCTGGTCACCCATGACACCGCGCTCGCCGAGGCCTGCGCCGACCGGACGATCGAACTGCTCGACGGTCGGCTGGTCCGGGACACGGCAGCCGTCCCGACTCCGGGCGGGATGCGATGAGCGAGCGAACCAATGGGAGGCACGCGTGGGGGAATGCCCCTGCCGAGCGAAGCGGGATGGTCCTCTCATGAGCGTCCTCGGCAAGGTGGTCCGGGCCGGGGTCGGCCGCAAACGGGTGCAGACCCTGGTCATGGTGCTCACCACGATGATGTCCGTGACGGCGTGCATCCTCGCGGTCGGGTTGCTGGTCGCCGCCCAGGGCCCCTACCAGCGCTCCTTCGCGGACCAGCACGGCGCGCACCTCAACGTGCTGTACGACCAGACCAAGGCGAGCCCCGCCCAGCTCGCCGCGGCCGCCCACGCGCCCGGCGTGACGGCCTCGGCCGGCCCCTACCAGGCGGTCACCGTCCAGCCGCGCTCCGGCCCGGCCACGAAGATCCCGCCGAGTGGAAGCCTGCTGCCGCCGATGACGCTGGTCGGCCGCGCCCAGGACGGCCCGATGGACGGCCTGCGGCTCACCATGGGCCGCTGGGTCGCGGGCCCCGGCGAGGTGGTCTTCCTGGACGGGCACTCCCCGCTGGCCCTCGGCGACAGCATGCAGTTCCCGGACCTGCCCGGACACCCGACGCTCAAGGTCGTCGGCCTGGCCTCCTCGGTCTCCTGGAGCGCGGACGGCTGGGTCGCCCCCGAGCAGGTGGCCGGGCTGACCGCGCCCGGCACGACCCCCGCCGCCCAGTACCTCTACCGCTTCGCCCACGCCGACAGTGACGCCGAGGTGGAGGCCGGCCACGCCGCGCTGGCCGCCGCAGTGCCGAGCGGAGCGCTCACCAGGGCCACCTCCTACCGGCCCGCCCGGGAGGAGGCCAACCGGACGGCCTCGACCTTCGTCCCGTTCGTCACGGCCTTCGGAGTGCTCGGCCTGGCCATGTCGGTGCTGATCATCGGTGTCGTGGTCAGCGGCGCCGTGAGCGCCGCCACCCGCCGGATCGGCATCCTCAAGTCCCTGGGCTTCACCCCGGCCCAGGTGGCGCGCGCCTACGTCGGCCAGGCGCTGATCCCCGCCGGGGTCGGCACGGCACTCGGCGTGTTCGGTGGAAACCTGCTCTCCGTACCGGTCCTCGGGATGGCCCACAAGGCCCTGCGCGGCGGCCTGCTCGGCATCCCGTTCTGGGTGGACGTCGTGGTCCCGGTGGTGGCCCTGGTCGCCGTGACGGGCACCGCGCTGGTGCCGGCGCTGCGCGCCGGGCGGCTGCGCACGGTGGAGGCGCTGGCGGTGGGCCGGACGGCGCCGGGCGCCAAGCGGACGGCCGCCGGTGGCATGACCGGCCGGGCCGGAGCGGTCGGCCTGCTGTCCCGGGCGCAGAGCCTGATCGGCCGACTGCCGGTGCCGCGTGCGCTCAGCCTGGGGATGGCCTCGCCGCTCAACCGGCCGGGCCGCTCGGCGACCACCGCCGCCGCGGTGGTGCTCGGCACGGTCGGGGTCACCCTCTGCGTCGGCCTGACCCTGTCGCTCGGCTCCCTCCAGGACGGCCTGACGGCCGACCGCGCGGGCAAGGTGCTGGTCCAGTCCCCGATCGAGGGCGCCCCGAAGCCCGTCGACCATGTGGACGAGGCGGCCGTGGTGAAGGCGATCGAGTCCCGCTCCGGCACCCGGGCCTGGTACAGCAGTGTGCCGACCCCGGTCACCGTGGCCGGGAACACCGGGCGCTCCCAGGTGGTCGCGTTCACCGGCGACGCCTCCTGGAGCGGCTTCCAACTGGTCTCGGGCCGCTGGTTCCACGGCCCCGGCGAGGTCGTGGTCAGCGCCGCCTTCCTGCGCGCCGACCAAGTGAAGGTCGGTGACACCGTCACCCTCACCGACCAGGGGCACAGCACCCCGGCGAAGATCACCGGCGAGGTGCTGACCACGAACGACCTGGTGTTCCTGGACCGGGCCGCGCTGGCGCCGCTCGGCGGCGCGGTCCACGCCGAGGCGATCTCGTTCCACATCGACCTCACCCCGGGCACCGACACGACGGCCTACGCCGACGGGCTGGACCAGGCCGTGAAGCCACTGGGCCTGAGCGCCGACCCCGGCGGAGAGCACATCAACATCGTGGTGCTGGCGATGAACACCCTGGCGGGCACGCTCACACTGCTGCTCTCCGTGGTGGCAGGGCTCGGGGTGCTCAACACGGTGCTGTTGGACACCCGGGAGCGGGTGCACGACCTCGGGGTGCTCAAGGCGCTCGGGATGTCTCCCCGGCAGACCGTCGGGATGGTGCTCACCTCGGTCTGCGGCAGCGGGCTGGTGGCAGGGCTGATCGGGGTCCCGGTCGGGATCCTGGTGCACCACCAGGTGATGCCCGCGATGGCCCGCGCTGCCGGGATCGGGGTGCCGGACGCGGACCTCACCGTGTTCGCCCCGTCGGTGGTGGGGCCGCTGATACTCGGCGGCCTGGTGTTGGCGCTGCTCGGCGCCCTCCTGCCCGCGACCTGGGCGGCCCGCACCCGGACGGTCACGGCGCTGCGGACGGAGTGACGGCGGGGGAGGGGCGCGGGTGGTCGGCCCGGACGAGCCGACCACCCACGCCCCGCCCCACCCGCCTCAGGAGAGCCGCGCCGCCGCGTACGCCTCCATGGCGGCCCGCTGGTAGGCGGCCAGCCCCGGGGCGATGGCCTCGTACGCGGCGCTCCACGTCCCGTTCTCCGTGCAGGAGCGCGCGATCGCGAGGTACTCCTCCACCGGGACCGCCCGGATCCCGTTGAGCAGCTGGTACTCCTCGTCGATCATGCGTTGTGCAGGCTCGGCGTCGGCCGGGTGGCCGCTCGCCATCAGCTCCGCTAGGCGGACCATCCGTGCGGTCCGCTCGCGCTGGCCGGCCTCGATCTCGGCCGGGGTCATCGCGGCGGTCGCCTGCCGGGCCGCCTCGGCGTGCTCGGGGAAGTCGCGCAGGCTGACGTCGACGTCGGCGGGCTGGATGCCCTCGAACAGGTTCTCGGGTCGGTTGATGTTGGTCATGGGCGTACCGTCCTTCCGGGAGCGTTCCAGGTCGGCGATCGTGCGAGAGACGGTGGCGGCCAGGGAGCCGAGCCGGTCGCGTTCGGTGACCAGTCGGCGGTGATGGCCCCGCAGGGCCTCCAGTTCGTCCACCTGGTCGCCCAGGATCCGGGCGATCTCGGTCAGCCCCACGCCCAGTGCCCGTAGCACGAGGATCTGCTGCAGCTGCAGCAGCTGCCGCTCCTCGTAGTAGCGGTGGCCGTTGGAGCCGATCCAGGCCGGGGGAAGCAGCCCGATCTCGTCGTAGTGCCGCAGGGTTCGGGCGGTCACCCCGGACATCCGGGCGACCTCCGCGATGGGCCAGGCCATGGCCGTCTCCTCTCCCACGCCGCTTGGACCGAGGCCGGTTCCTCCGGCCCTGGTCATGACGGTAGAAGCTGCCGCTGCGGCAACTTCAAGCCCGCAAGTTCAAACCCTCAGCGCTGAACGGCTCGCACGGCTGAACGGCTCGCACGGCCGAACGGTTCAAGCAGCTGAACGGCTCACGCGCCGGTGAACCAGTCCAGCGACTGTCCGTGCGGCCCGGTGTAGGCCACCGGCTGCTCGTCCAGGGCGAGCGCGAACAGTCCGGGCCGGGCCGGGGCCTGGGCGGGGAGCCGCTCCGCCACGGTCGGCAGCACGGCGATCGCCTCGTTGGAGATCCAGTGCCCGGGCAGCTCGCGCATGGTCCCCGCGAACTCCTCCCGGGCCTCCGGCGGCAGGTAGGCGAGCACCGCGCTGTGGAACACCACCGGCGTCGCCTGCGCCGGAGCCTGCGCCACCAACTCCCGTACGGTCGCGTTGAGATCGCCGCGCGTCAGCAGCGGCGGTTCGGTCCGGGCGACCTGGACGGCGCCGCGCAGCCGCTCCAGCCGGTGGGTCTGCTCCGGCCAGACCAGCGACTCCAGCCAGCGCATGTCCTCCTCGGCCCGGACGTCCAGCGGGTTGAGGTCGATCCCGGCCCGCCACACCACCTCGGGCAGCCGCTCCCGCAGGGAGTCGACCATCGGTACCGGTCCGCTCACCGCGCACTCCAGCGTCACCGGGCTCCCCTCGGCGCCGAACTCCTCCACCGCGGCGCCGGATTCACCCTCGGGCACATACCGGTACCGGTACCGGTCCGGGTACAGGCAGAGCCCGGCCGAGGCGCCCACCTCGATCAGCGCGAGCGGCTGCGGCAGCGAGGCCAGCAACGGCAGCAGGGTAGCGCAGCGGCCCGCCTCGTTGGTCTGGGTGCGCCGCTCCAGCATGGTCGCCGAGACCTCGTCCCAGCGCGTCGCCGCCCAGTCGCGGAAGGCCGGCCAGCCCTCGGTCACCGGCCCGCCCAGGTGCCGCACCGCGCCGAACAGTAGGTTCGGCTGCCGCTTCGGAACCGGCAGTTCCCCCAGCAGCCCGAGCAACTCCGCGTCCCCCGCGACCCGTTCGGCCAGCTCCTGGTAGGCAGCCGAGTTGCCGCGTGCCTCCCGCTCCGCAAAGGCCAGGTAGAGGTTCCCCGTTCCGGTGTCCATGGTGCGTACTCCCTTTCTCTCAATCGGATTTGGCGCAGCCTTGGCCGTGCCCTTGCTGCCCGCTGTACGGGCGCCAACCCGGTGCCCGCGAGATCGGGCGCACCGGAAAGTGAGGCCGCCCGTCACGTGAGCCCGCCGGTGGCGACCGCAACTCCCCATAGCAGGAGGGCTGATGAAGTCCAAGATCCGTACCCGCGCCGTGCTCGGCACCACCGGCGCGCTGGCGATCGGCTCCGCTCTCTCCGGGCTGCTCTGCGAACTCCTCGGCCCGCGCACCACGCTCTGGCTCGGCGGGGCCGTCCTCGCGACGGCCTTCCTGCCGGTCTATTTGTCCCCGCTGCGCACCCGCCGACCGCCTCGGGTGCCGGAGCCGGAGCCGGAGCCGGAACCGACACCAGGGCGCGGGTCTACCAGCGCGGAGTGCCGTGTCCCGGCTGCCAGTCCAGCCCCGGGTTCGGCCGCGGACGAAGGGTGCGCACCAGCGCGCTGACCGACCAGACGACCACGGTCAGCAGCCCGTAGAACAGCAGCAGCGTCCAGAACGGGGTGGTGGACAGGCTCCGGTTCTCGAACCGGCACCACGCGTCCGGCGGCAGCCAGGACGCACCCGTCTCCAGCAGTCGCCCGCCGCCCCGCACCAGGCCGCGCTCGCAGCGCTCGTCGTAGTCCAGCGACCGCACGTACAGCAGGCCGTACAGCGCACCCGCCGTGGCGAAGGAGAGGGCGGCGCTGATGCCGAGGAGCAGAGCCCGTCTTCGCCCGGCCGCCGTACGGATGTTCGTCACTGGGGCAGCGTACCGGCGTGCCGGCCCCGGCCCTGTTCAGAAGGGCTCGAACGGCCAGCACGCCCCCGGCCCGGATCACCCCAGCAGGCCGCCCATGTGCCCGTCCTCGGCGAGCAGCCGCCAGGAGCGGCCCGGTGAGGCGAAGGCCTCCGGGTCGACGGCCTCCACCAGCCGGTCCACCACCGTGCTCAGCAGCGACTGCGGGTCGAACACCGCCCAGGTGTCCCGGCTCCGGCCGTGGTCCCAGCGCTCCCACTCGGCGCGCAGCCGCTCGTACGTCCACAGCGCGTAGAGCAGCGCGGACAGGTCGCGGTTGAGGTAGGCCTCGGGCTGGCCGTCGTCGTACCAGTCCGGCAGTTCGAGCCGGCCGGTGGCGCCGTCCAGGGCGATCGTGAGGTCGGTCGGCCAGTCCCCGAGGACCAGGTAGTCCCGCTGGTACGGGCGCTCCTCCTCACCGTCGAAGTATTCGGGGTACGCCTCCGCCATGGTGACCAGCGGTTCCTCGCACGCCCCGAACATCGCCCCGCCCAGCGGCAGCCCGACCTCGGTCAGCAGCCGCCGGGTCGGCTCGTGCACCAGGGCGGCGGGCAACCCCTCCGGCCGGAAGCGGTGCACCAGACCGGCCCTGCCGTCCTCGTCCGTCAGCGTCGCGAGCTCGGCCACCAGCTCCCCGCCGACCTCGTACGCGGGCCCGTCCGGCCCGCCCGGCAGGGCGCCCCAGCTCAGCGCCCGCACCAGCAGGGCGGTTCCCCAGTGCGCCGGTACGGCGCTCCGCCCGAACAGCGCGGGGTCGATCTCCCGCATCCGCCGCTCGGCCCCCGCCGTCACCTCGGCCACCACTGCCGGACCACGCCGCCCGTCCAGCGCCTCCGACCGCCGGGCCGCCTCGCCCACCGCGTCCACCTCGCGCACCAGGGCGGCCAGCGCGGTCAGGTCGGAGGCCAGCAGGTCGCGTCGCGGACCGCCGTTGCCGAGGAACACCTCGCCGGTGGTCCCGTCCAACAGCACCAGGTTGCCTACCGCGGCGAAGGGCGTGCAGTAGTCCGTCTCCCCGAGGACGAACAGCCGCTCCGCCCCGCCCGGGAGCGCCTTCAGCGAGCCGGCGTCGAGCACCCCGAAGTCCAGGAGCGCCCCGGCCGCCGGCAGCCCCTCCCGCACCAGGAAGTCCCGGCTGCCCTCGTGGACCACCCCGCCCGGCACCCCGACCACCCGCGCACACCCCACGTCCCCCACCCTTCACGGTTCTGCCCCCTGACCCACCAGACCCTAGCGGGCCCGCCCGACAGGGCCACGGGGGTTTCGCGCGTCGGGGCGGGATCGTGACGTGCCGCCCGGCGAAGCGGCGGTGCGTCCTACGGCAGCGGCACCTCGTCGACGTTCCAGTGCCCCGGCAGATCCGCATCGCAGAACACGCACACGTAGTGCTCCTCCCGCACGATCCCGCAGCGCCCGCACTCCGGGCAGCGCCGGAACACCACCGCGTGGGTGAAGCCGCTCGGGTGCGGCAGCCCGACCCGGTCGAGGGCCGCGGCGACGGCGGTCCAGGAGCGGACGTCCGGGCAGTAGCCGGTGGACAGGTTGCTGACCGTCTCCACCTCCCAAGCCCCCCGAGCCTCCCGAGTCCCCCAACCGCCGCCGCCCGAGCGCCGGAACCCGACCTCCCCGGCTCCGAGCACCAACTCCCCGCCTGCACAGGCCACATGCTCACTGCGGCGCGGGGCGAGCCGCAGCGCCCCGGTCAGGTCGACCACGAAGGTGAACGGCTCCGCCCATTCCGCCGCCGTCCGCTCGCCCGCCCAGGTGGCGAACTCGCCGGCCGTCCGCACCCGTTGACCACCAGGGCTGCCGCCCGACGTGAACTCCCGCAGCTCCGGCGGCCCCACGTACCGGTACGCCCGCCCGAAGCCCTCCTCGACCTCCGCCGCGACACCCCGCCCGCCGGCCTCCCGGGCGGCCCGCTCCACGCGGTCGTGGTGGGACTGCCACCAATCCTCGTCGCCCGGGGCGGTGTTGACGCCGTCCGAGCGTTGGCCGGTGGCGCCGTCGATGAGTTCGCGGACCAGGTCGGCGTGGCCGACGTGGCGGTGGGTCTCGGCGATCATGTGGACGAGCACCCGGTGCAGGGTCTGCTCGTGGCGGTTGCCGAACGGCACCTGGCCGACCGCGTCCAGCGGCAGCTCCTCGATGGTGGCGTCCGAGTGCGCCCAGACCCGCCGGTAGCGCCCGACGATCTCCTCGGTGCTCTCGTCCGCCCGGGCCCACAGGTCGCCGTTGGGTTCGGCGTCGCCGACGATCCACAGCGGGGTCGGCTCGGGGAAGGGTCGCCCGAAGGTGGCGCCGAAGTACAGCGCCTCGGCCCCGGTGACGTGCTTGACCAGTCCCAACAGGTTGGTCCCGGTGGGTGTGAGCGGGCGCCGCAGGTCGTACTCGGAGAGGCCGTCGAGCTTCCACAGCAGGGCGTCACGGGCGTCCTGGATGTAGATCCGGAGGTCGTTCCTGTCGTCTGCCGCGGTCATGGGATCAGTCTGCTGACCGCAGGGGAGCTGTCCATCGAATTTGGTTCCAGCCCGACAGCGGCCGACGTCCACCGCGACGAGCACGGAGAGTGACGGGTGGGGCGGAGGTAGCGGACTTGAATCTTTGCGAACGGATGTTCGATCCTGGGACTGTGCCCGTTTTCGAATCTGTTTTCGAATCTGCCGCCGAGCAGCCCGAACGCCCCGCACTTCGGCCGGTGGCGTTCCCGGCTGCCCTGGCGGGAGAGCCAGGGGAGCCGGGGGAACAGGAGGAACCGAGGACGAAGCCGGTGACGCTCCGCCCGGTGGCGCCCGCCGTCGCGCCCGAGGACGGGCAGGCGGCTGTGCGCGGGCTGGTGCCGGTGGTGCCCGCGCTACAGGAGGTGCTGCCGGACGGCGGGCTGCGGCGGGGGACGGCGGTGTCGGTGGCGGGCGGGGACACAGGGCTGCTGCTGGCGCTGGCCGCCGGGGTGCGGGAGACCGAGGGCGGCTGGGCAGCGGCGATCGGGCTGCCGGACCTGGGGCTGGCCGCCGCCGAGGGGTACGGGCTGGACCTGCGGCGCCTGCTGGTCGCGGACGACCCGGGGCCGCACTGGCCCGAGGTGGTGTCGGTGCTGGCCGGTGCGGTGGAGCTGATCATGCTGCGTCCGGCCGGACCGGTGCCGCCGAAGCTGGCCGCCCGGCTGGCCGCGGTGCTGCGGCGCAGCGGCTGTGTGCTGCTGGTGGCCGGGCCGTGGCCGGGGGCGGTGCTGCGGCTGGGCGTGCGGTCCGGGCGCTGGTTCGGGCTGGGGGACGGCTACGGGCAGCTCGCCGGTCGGCAGGTGGAGGTGGTGGCCGAGGGCCGCGGTTCGGCGGTGCGCGGCCGTTCGGCTCGGCTCTGGCTGCCGGACGAGCACGGCGCGGTGCGTCCGGTCCAGGAGCAGCCCCTCCGGGAGCGCCCGCAACCGGTGGCGGCGGTGGTGTGACATGCCGACGATGCGGGACGGCGACCGAACCCCCCGGGTGCTGGTGGTCTGGTGCCCGGACTGGCCGGTGGTGGCCGTCACCGGCGACGACCCGGTGGCGGTGACCGAGGGCGGGCGGATCCTCGCCTGCTCGGCGGGCGCCCGGGCGGCCGGGGTGCGGCAGGGGCAGCGGCTCAAGCTGGCCCAGCGGCTCTGCCCGGAGCTGGAGCTGCGCGACCGCGACCCGGAGGCGGAGACCCGCCGCTTCGAGCCGGTGGTCGCGGCGGTGGAGGCGTTCACGCCCCGGGTGGAGGTGATCCGTCCGGGCCTGTGCGCCATTCCGGTGAAGGGTCCGGGTCGCTACTTCGGCGGTGAGGAGGCGCTGGCGGTCAAGGTCGGTGCGGCGGTGGCGGAGGCGCTCGGCCGGCCGCCCGTCCCGGACGCCGTCCCCGGCGCGGTGACGGTGCCCGACGCAGCACCGGCTGACCAAGCGGACCCGGCAGACCCGGCAGCGCCGCCGATCACCCCCCACGCCCAGGTCGGTGTCGCCGACGGCCTGTTCGCCGCCGTGCTCGCCGCCCGCGCCGGGGTGCTGGTGCCCGCCGGGCGTACGGCGGAGTTCCTCGCCCCGTACCCGGTGGGCGCGCTGGGCGACGAGACGCTCGCCGAGCTGCTGGGGCGGCTCGGCCTGTCCACCGTCGGGGCCTTCGCCGCGCTGCCCGCGGAGGCGGTCGCGGACCGCTTCGGCCCGGCCGGGACGGTCGCGCACCGGCTGGCCCGCGGTCTGCAGCCGCGCCCGCTGGTGCCGCGCGGCGAGGAGCCGGATCTCTCCGTCGAGCAGCGCTTCGACCCGCCGGAGCCGCTCGCCGAGCCACTGGTGTTCGTCGCCCGCACGCTGGCCGAGCGGCTGCACCAGCGGCTGGCCGGGGCCGGGCTGACCTGCCGCCGGGTGGCCGTCGAGGTGGCCTGCGCGGACGGCCGGACGGCCTCGCGGCTGTGGCGGCACGAGGGCCGACTGTCGGCGACGGCGCTGGCCGAGCGGGTCCGCTGGCAGCTCCAGGCCTGGCAGGGCGCGGGCACCTTCGAGGGCGGCGGCCGGGAGGGCTTCGCCCTGCTCCGCCTGGCCCCGGACGGCCTCTCCCCGGACCAGGGCCGCCAGCTCGCGCTGTGGGGCCAGGCCGTCGCGGACGACCGGGTGGAGCGCGCGGTGGCCCGGGTGCAGGCGGTGCTCGGGCACGCCGGGCTGCGCCGGATCGAACCGGCCGGCGGGCGCGGCCCGGGCGAGCAGCAGGTCAAGGTGCCGTGGGGCGAGCCGTACGAGGCGGCGGCCCCGGCCGACGCGCCCTGGCCGGGGCGGTTGGCGGACCTCTGGCCGGCCGTGGTGCTGCGCGAGCCGGCGCCGGTGCGGGTGCTGGACGAGGGGGGGCAGCCGGTGACGGTGGACGGCCGGGCGGGGGTGTCGGGCCGGCCGGCCCTGGTCGTGGTCCGGGGCCGGGAGGAGCGGGTGGAGGGCTGGACCGGGCCCTGGCCGGCGGTCGAGTACTGGTGGGACCAGTCGCTCGCCCGCCGCCGGGCGCGGTTCCAGGTGGTGGTGGACGGCGGCCGCGCGCTGCTGCTCACCGTGGAGGGGGGTGCGTGGCACCTGGAGGCCGGCTACGACTAGCGGTCCCGGAACCCGAAGGAGGGCCTTCGGCCCCCGGGGCCCGAAGCAGGGGGAGCAGGACGAGTACGAGAACGACGAAGGCAACCCTCGATGGGCTTCACCAGCCACCCCACCCTCCCCTGGAGCGAGCTGCACCGACGGCTGACCGGCGCGGCGCCGGACCGTACGGTCGTCCCGCTGCGCCGCCCCGTCGGGGAACCCCCTGCCGTGAGGGCCGACAGCGACGAGCCCTGGGCTGAACTGCACGTCCACTCCGCCTTCAGCTTCCTGGACGGCGCCAGCGACCCGGAGGACCTGGTCGCCGAGGCGGCCCGGCTGGGCGTGGAGACCCTCGCGATCACCGACCACGACGGCCTGTACGGCGCCGTCCGGCTCGCCGAGGCGGCCCGGGGGACCGGCGTGGCCACCGTGTTCGGCGCCGAGCTGACCATCCGCGACGAAGCGGGCTACACCGAACACCTGCTGGTCCTCGCCCGTGACCCGGCCGGCTACCGCCGTCTTTCCGCCGCGATCGCCGCCGCCCAGCTGGCCGGCGGCGCCAAGGGCCGCCCGACGTACGACCTCGCCACGCTGGCCGGGGCGCACGACGGCCACTGGGCGGTGCTCACCGGCTGCCGCCTCGGCCGGGTCCCCGCCGCGCTCGACGGAAAGCCGTTCGACGGAAAGCAGCGCCCCGAAGACCAACTCCACACCCTCGCCGAGGCGTTCGGCCGCGGGAACGTGCACGTCGAGCTGATCGACCAGTGGCTGCCCGGCGATGACCGGCGCAACGACGCCCTCGCCGCGCTCGCCGCCCGGGCGCGACTGCCTGTCGTCGCCTCCACCAACGCCCACCACGCCGGCCCCGCCCAGGGTCGCCTGGCGCAGAGCCTGGCCGCGCTGCACGAGCGCCGCACCCTGCAGGAGGCGGCCGGCTGGACCAGGGCGGCCGGCACCGCGCACCTGCGCTCGGGCCGGGAGATGGCCGCCCGGCTGGCCCGCTTCCCCGGGGTGCAGCGGGCCACCGTCGAACTCGGCCGGTCCTGCGCCTTCGACTTCGCCAAGCTGGACCCGGAGCTGCCCGGCTACCCCGTCCCCGAGGGCGAGACCGAGATCAGCCACCTGCGGGCCCTGGTCGCGGCCAGCGGCCCGGCCCGCTTCGGCCCCGGCAACGCCGCCGCCCGTCGCCAGCTCGCCAAGGAGCTGGACGTGATCGAGGACCTCGACCTGGCCGGCTACTTCCTGATCGTGCACGACATCGTGGACTTCTGCCGCCGCGAGTCCATCTGGTGCCAGGGCCGCGGCTCGGCCGCCAACTCGGCGGTCTGCTTCGCCCTCGGGATCACCGCCGTCGACCCGATCCACTACAAGCTGCTGTTCGAGCGCTTCCTCTCCACCGCCCGGGACGGTCCGCCCGACATCGACCTGGACATCGAGAACCGTCGCCGCGAGGAGGTCATCCAGTACGTCTACCGCCGCTACGGCCGCGAGCACGCCGCCCAGGTCGCCAATGTGATCACCTACCGGCCCCGGCTGGCGATCCGCGACGCCGCCCGGGTGCTCGGGTACCCGCAGGGGCAGGTGGATGCCTTCAGCCGGCAGACCGACTTCCGCTCCGCCCCCGGCGCGGACGCCGTCATCCCCGCCGACGTGCTCTCGCTCGCCACCCAACTCCACGGCCTGCCACGCCACTTGGGAATCCACTCGGGCGGCATGGTGCTCACCAAGGAGCCGATCGGCGAGATCTGCCCGACCGAGTGGGCCCGGATGCCCGGGCGCTCGGTGCTGCAGTGGGACAAGGAGTCCACCGCCGGCGCCGGGCTGGTGAAGATCGACCTGCTCGGCCTCGGCATGCTCGCCGCGCTGCACGACACCTGCGACCTGGTCGCCGAACACCACGGCCTGCGCTACGACCTGGCCACCATCCCGGACGACGACCCGGGCGTGTACGCGATGCTGCGCCGCGCCGACACCGTGGGCGTGTTCCAGGTCGAGTCCCGGGCGCAGATGGCCACCCTGCCCCGGCTCAAGCCGGACCACTTCTACGACCTGGTGGTCGAGGTCGCGTTGATCCGCCCCGGCCCGATCCAGGGCGGATCCGTCCACCCGTACCTGCGCCGCCGCGCCGGGGTGGAGCCGCCCGGCTGCCCGCACCCGCTGATGGAGAACGCTCTCGGAAAGACCCTCGGGGTGCCGCTGTTCCAGGAGCAGATGATGCAACTCGCCATCGACTGCGCCGGGTTCACGCCCTCCGAGGCCGACCAGCTACGCCAGGCGATGGGCGCCAAGCGCTCCCACGAGCGGGTCGCCCGGCTGCGCGAGCGGCTACTGGGCGGGATGGCCGAGCGCGGCATCCCGCCCGAGGTGGCCGAGGACGTCTACGGCAAGATCGAGGCCTTCTCCAACTACGGCTTCCCGGAGAGCCACGCGATCAGCTTCGCCTACCTGGTGTACGCCAGCGCCTGGCTCAAGCACCACTTCCCGGCGGCCTTCACCTGCGCCCTGCTGGCCAATCAGCCGATGGGCTTCTACTCGCCGCTCAGCCTGGTCGCGGACGTCCGGCGGCACGGCGTACGGGTGCGCGGGGTGGACGTCAACGCCAGCGGGCCGCGCCCCACCCTGGAGCCGTACCGGGGCCCGACGCCCAAGCCGCCGCTGACCGCCGGCCGCCCCCAGCCGGCCATCCGGCTCGGCCTGGAAACGGTGCGCGGCATCGGCACCCCGCAGGCCGAGGCGATCGCGGCCGGGCAGCCGTACGCCGACCTGGAGGACTTCGCCCGTCGCACCGGCCTGCCCGCGTCCGTCCTGGAGGCGCTGGCGACAGCGGGCGCCTTCGACTGCTTCGGTCTTACGAGACGTCAGGCACTGTGGGCTGCAGGTGCGTTCGCCGGGATATCGGCCGAACTGCTACCCGGCACCACCCCCGGCACCGAGGCGCCGGAGCTGCCCGAGCTGAGCCCGGTCGAGGCGACCATCGCCGACCTGTGGGCCACCGGCACCTCCGCCACCAGCCACCCGCTCCAGCACCTGCGCGCCCACCTGGAGCGCGGCGGCGCGCTCTCCGCCGCCCAGCTCCCGGACGTGCCACCGGGAACGGCGGTGGTGGTCGGCGGCCTGGTCACCCACCGGCAGCGGCCGCCGACGGCCGGCGGGGTGCTCTTCCTCAGCCTGGAGGACGAGACCGGCCTGATCAACGTGATCTGCAGCCGCCCGGTCTGGGAGTCCCAGCGCCGCACCGCCCTGGACCGGGCCGGCCTGCTGGTGCACGGCCACATCGAGCGCGACCGGGGCGCCACCAACCTGATCGCCACCCGGCTCACCCCGCTCCGGATCGGCCTCTGAGCGGGGCGGGCCGGGGGAGGCCCGGAAGGCGGGCTCGTCCGCCGGGGGTCCGACAGGTCCTACGTTCGGGGCTGCCGTCCCTTGCCGGGTGGCCCGGCGAAGGCCTGGGCGATCGGGAGCCAGGCGGTGGCGACCGGGCCGGTGGCGGTGAGGGCGAGGTCGTCCCGGTGGCGGCGCTGGGTCACCAGCAGGCAGAAGTCCAGGGCCGGGCCGGTCACCACATCCGGCGCGTCGGCCGGGCCGAGGGCCCACAGCCTGCCGTCGGGGGCGGTCAGTTCGAGTCGCACCGGCTGCTCCGGCGCGGGCAGCCCGTGCGCGCCGAAGGCGAAGCCCAGGGTGCGCAGCCCCAGGTGGGCGATGTGCCGCAGCCGGGCGGTGGGCTCCCGGGTCGCGCCGAGCGCGTCCGCGACGTCCTGGCCGTGCGCCCAGGTCTCCATCAGCCGGGCGGTCGCCATCGAGGCGGGCTTCATCGGCGGGCCGAACCAGGGCAGCCGGACGTCGGCCGGGGCGGCGGTCAGCGCGGCCAGCACCTCCTCCCGGCCGGCCCGCCAGCGGGCCAGCAGCTCTGCGGGCTCGGCGGCCGCGCCCTCCCGGGCCCCCTCCTCGACCGGGTCGGCCCCGGAGGCCAGCAGCTCGGTGAAGCGGCCGCCGAGCGATGCGGTGAAGCCCTCCGGGTCGCGTGCGGCCAGCGCCGTCCAGTGGTCGGTCCACGCCAGGTGGGCGATCTGGTGCGCGACCGTCCACCCCTCGGCGGGGGTCGGCCGGGCCCAGTCCTCGGCCGCTGTCCCGGCCACCAGGCCGTCCACGACGGCGCTCTCGGCCCGCAGGTCGGCCAGCAGGCCGCGCAGGACGTCATCCGGGCCGCGCAGGACGTCATCCGGGGCGTTCGGGTCGGTCATGGGCTTCCCCCTCCAAGGAGTGCCATTAAGGCAGTTGCTACCCGCCGGTAGCTCGCCGCCGCACCCTACGCCCGGCCCGGCACCGGCGTCCGCCACTCCACGAAACACGCATGTCAGGACTCTCGCCACCGGCCCCACCGCGTGTGACAATTCCGCGATGACCAGGGCCGCGGACACCCCCACCGCTGCGCGAACGGACGACCCGACCGTTGCGCAAGCCGACGACCCCGAACTCGCCGCGCGCGCCGCCGAGCTGGTCCGGGACGCCGTGCTCGGCGACCTCGCCCGCCGGGTGGTGGCCGAGTGCGGCGCCGACGTCGGCCTGGTCGGCGTGCCCGAGCCGCTGCCCGGGAGCCGCCCCGGCAGCGAGGGCATGGTGCTGCGCCACTGGGCCGGCACCCGGGCGGACCTGCTGCACGACGTGCCCGTCCCGGCCGGTCTCGGCCTCGGCGGCCGGGCGCTCGCCGAGCGCGCGCCCACCTGGGTGCCCGACTACCGTGCGGCGACGACCATTTCGCACCACTACGACGCGGCCGTGGCCGTCGAGGACCTGTACGCGATGCTCACCGTCCCGTTGATGGACGGCGGCACCGTGCACGGCGTGGTGTACGCCTCGCTGCGCGCCGTCGTACCGTTCGGGGACGTCCGGATCTCCGCCGTCGGCAAGCTGGCGGCGGCCGCCACCCGGGCGCTCGCCGGGGCGGCCGCCTGGAACCGGGAGCGCCCCCGGCCGGCCGCCCCCGTACGGCCGTTGACCCCGCGCGAGCACGAGGTGCTGCGCTGGGCGGCGACCGGCCGGACCAACCCGGAGATCGCCGCCCGACTGGGCCTGACCTGCAACACCGTGACCGGCTACCTCAAGTCCGCGATGCACAAGCTCGGTGTCCGCAACCGGACCGAACTCGCCCTCGCGGCGCGCGAATCAGGCCTCGTCAGCTGAGCCCCGACGTCAGTTGACCTGGCGCTGCCGCCCCGACCAGTACGGCTCGCGCAGCCGGAACTTCTGCAGCTTCCCGGTCGCGGTGCGCGGCAGCGTTTCCCGGAACTCCACCGAGGTGGGCGACTTGTAGCCGGCCAGCCGCTGCTTGCAGTGTGCGATCAACTCCACCTCGGTGACGGCCCGCTGGCCCTCCCGGAGCACCACCAGCGCCTTGACCGTCTCGCCCCACTTCTCGTGCGGCACCCCGATCACCGCCGCCTCCGCCACCGCCGGGTGGCTGTACAGACAGTCCTCCACCTCGATCGAGGAGACGTTCTCCCCGCCGCTGATGATGACGTCCTTCTTCCGGTCCGAGATGGTCAGCTGGCCGTCGGTGAGGGTGCCGCCGTCGCCGGTGTGGAACCAGCCCTCCCGCAGTGCCTCGGCCGAGGCCTCGGGCTGCTGCCAGTAGCCGTCCAGCACGGTGTTGGAGCGCACCAGCACCTCGCCGGAGGGGTCGACCCGCAGTTGGGTGCCGAGCGCCGGGGCGCCGGCCTGCACCAGCTTCTCGGCCCGCTCGGCGGCCGGCAGGGCGTCCCACTCGGCGCGCGAGCGGTTGACCGTGACGATCGGGGCGGTCTCGGTCAGGCCGTAGAGCTGCATGAACTCCCAGCCCAGCTGCTCCTCGACCTGCTGCACCACCGAGGTCGGCGGCGGCGCGCCGGCCACGATCATCCGCACCCGGTCCCGGCCGGGCACCGGGCCGTCCCAGTCGGCGGCCGCGTCCAGCACCATCTGCACCACGGCGGGCGCGCCGGACAGGAAGGTCACCCCGTGCCGCTCGACCCGGCGCAGGATCTCCGCGCCGTCCACCTTGCGCAGCACGATGTGCTGCGCGCCGAGCCCGGTGAGCGAGAACGGCAGGCCCCAGCCGTTGGCGTGGAACATCGGCAGGGTGTGCAGGTACACGTCCCGGTCGTTCGCGCCGTAGTGCAGGCCCATCAGGGTCGCGTTCAGCCAGGCGTTGCGGTGGGTGAGCTGAACACCCTTGGGGCGGGCGGTGGTTCCGCTGGTGTAGTTGATCGTGGCGGTGTCGTTCTCGGAAATGGCGTACCGGCGGGGTGCGCCGTCGAAGTCGTAGAGCACGGCGTCGCTGTCCGCGCCGAGGACGAACTTGTGCTTGACCACCACCCCGGCCAGCGCGTCGGCGAGTTCGGGGTCGACCAGCAGCACGGAGGCGCCGCTCTGCTCGACGATGTACGCGACCTCCTCGGCCTTCAGTCGGAAGTTCACCGGCACCAGCACCCGGCCGTACCCGCTCACCCCGAAGAAGGCGGTCAGCAGCCGCGCCGAGTTGTGCGAGACGATCGCGACCCGTTCGCCCGGCCCGACGCCGAGCCGGTCCAACCCGGCGGCCTGGGCCCGGGCGAGTTCGGCGATCCGCCGGTAGCTCAGTTCGCCCCAGGAATCAGCCGGTTGCACCGGCTCGTCGACGATGCCGACCCGGTCGCCGTAGACCAGCTCGGCCCGGTCGAGGAAGTCCATCACGGAGAGTGGAATCTGCATGCGCCCACTGTCCTCTCCCGCCCGCCCCCTGCACACCCCCGATCGGGGGTGTCACCCGTCCGCGCAAAGCCTGTCCGTGCGTTGTCCGACGGCCGCCAGCGCCGCCACCAGCCGGTCCCGCGCCTCGGTCTGTGCGGCGATGCGGCGCTCCAGCACCGCCAGCCGCTCCCGGACGATTCCCAGCACCCGCTCGGACGGCGGGCGGGAGAGCACGTCCCCGTCCAGGCAGCCCAGCAGCGGCCGGAGGTCCTCCAGGGTGAGCCCGGCGCCCACCAGCGCGCGGATGTTGCGCACCCGGACGACCGCCGACTCCCCGTACTCCCGGTAGCCGTTGGCGGCCCGCTCGGAGCCGATCAACCCGGCCTGTTCGTAGTGCCGCAGCGCCCGGGCCGTACTGCCCGTCCGCTGTGCCAGCTCACCGATCCGCACCCGCCACCGCCCCCACTGCCTAACCCACCAGCGCGCCCCCGTCGACCGACAACACTACGCCGGTCACGAACGAGGCCTGCGGCGAGGCGAGTTGGGTGATCGCCCAGGCCACCTCCGCCGGTCGGCCGACCCGGCCCAGCGGGGTGTGCTCGATCTGCCACTTGCGCACCGCCGCCCGCTGCTCGGGGCTGTACCCGGAGTGGTCGGCGATCGGGGTCTCGATCGCCCCGGGCGCCACCGCCGCCACCCGGATGCCGCGCGGCGCCAGCTCCACCGCCCAACTGCGGGTGATCGTCTCCAGCGCGGCCTTGCTCGCCGCGTACACCGAGTTGGTCGGCCAGCCGCGCTGTCCGACGGCGGTGCTCACGTTGACCACCACCCCCCGGCTCTCGGCCAGCGCCGGGACCGCGGCCTGCCCGAGCAGCACCGGTGCGACCAGATTGACGGCAAGCAGCGACTCGATGCCCGCCGCGTGGTAGCTGCCCAGGCCCTGCCCGCTCTGCACGATCCCGGCGTTGTTGACCAGCACGTCCAGCCGCCCGAACCTCTCCAGCGCCGCCCCGACGATCGCCTCCGGCGCGTCCGGCCCGGTGATGTCCGCGGCCAGCGACTCGATCAGCCCCGGGTGTGCGGCCGCCGTCTCCGTCAGCGGTTCCACCCGCCGCCCGACCGCCAGCACCCGCGCCCCCTCGGCCGCGAAGGCCCGCGCGGTCTCCCGCCCGATCCCCGTCCCGGCCCCGGTGACCACCACGACCCGCTGCTCCACCACGTTCTCGTCGCTCATGCGGAGAACCCTCCGACCCTGCCGCCAGCGTCAAGGTCAAACCGAAGTCCTGGCCTCCGCTTACTGAGCCCCGCGCGAACAGCGCCGCCTCAACCCGGCCCGACGAGCCCCCCGCCTGCTAGGAAGGTCGCAACGCGCAGCCACACGCACCCGCGGGGAGACCAAACATGAGCGACCAGCGTCCCGACACCCTCTATCCGATAACCGACGGCCTGCTGCTGCGCCCCTTCCAGGACGCCGACGCACCAGCCCTGATCGAGGCCTACCGGGACGAGACGCTGCGCCGCTTCACCCGCACCCCGGTGGACGACGCCGAGCAGGCCGCGCACTGGCTGGGCCTGCAGTACGAGGGCTGGGCGGCGGGCACTCGCTTCGCCTTCGCCGTCCTGGAAGCCGGCGAACTGGTCGGCAACGTGGTGCTCAAGCGCGGTACCCCGGGCGGGGAGAGGGCCGAGGTCGGCTACTGGACGGCAGCCCCCGCGCGCGGCCGGGGTGTGGCCCCGCGCGCGGTGGAGGCCCTCACCGACTGGGCCTTCGCCACCTTCGCCGAGGACGGCCTGCTTCGGATCGACCTGCTGCACGAGGGGGACAACGACGCCTCCTGCCGGGTCGCGGAGAAGAGCGGCTACGCCTTCACGGAGATCGTCCCGGCCTTCCCGCCGTATCCGCTGGACGGTCACCGGCACTCCCGGAAAAGGCTGGACACGTCCGAACGGCACAGGTCAGAGTGAGCGCATGGCTTCTCTGGTACGGCATGTGACGATCGACTGCGCCGACCCGTTCGCCCTCGCGGGCTTCTGGGCGCAGGTGCTGGACGGCACCCTGGCCGAGGACGACAACCCGGGCGACCCGGAGGCGGTGGTGAACTCCGCCGGTGCCTCGCTGCTCTTCATCAAGGTGCCCGACGGCAAGTCGGTGAAGAACCGAACCCACCTCGACCTCCAGCCGCAGGACCGCAGCCGGGACGAGGAGGCGGAGCGCCTGGTCGCCCTGGGCGCCACGGTGCTGGCGGACCACCGCCGCCCGGACGGCACGGGCTGGATCACCATGGCCGACCCGGAGGGCAACGAGTTCTGCGTCGAGCGCAGCCAGGCCGAGCGCATCGCCACCGGCAGCGCCTGAGCGAGCGCCCCGGTCCGGCCACTCGCCCATGGCCGCCCGCCAGTTCCACGAGGACTTGCGCGGGCGGCCGTTCGGTTCCCCCGCGCCCAGTGCACCGGAGCAGGACCTCCGCCGGGTGGGCGTCCGGCTCCTCCGGCGCGTGCGGGAAGAGCCGGTCCAGCACGAAGCCGCCCGGCTCGGCGGGCCGTGGCACGAGACGGGCCACGGTGCGAGACGGACCGCAGCGCGCGGGCCGCCGTACCGGACGGGCCGTCACCCGATCGGCCGAGGCGCCGGGCCACCGTCGGGCATTCGCCCGATAATCGACCCTGTCTGACGCCCTCCCTCCCGTGCGAGCAACCAGGCAGGTACCCCATGGCCAGAATCGCCGTGATCGGCGCCAACGGCAGCATCGGCAGCGCCGTCGTCGCGGAGGCGGCGGCCCGCGGACACGAGGTCACCGCCGTGGTCCGCGACCCGGACCGCTACCGGGGCGAGGCCGCCTCCGTGGAGCGCGCCGACGTGCTGGACCCGGCCGACGTGGCCCGGGTCGCGGTCGGCCGGGACGTCCTGGTCAGCGCCGTCGGCGGTGGCAACGGCCCCGGCCACCTGGCGCTGATCGAGCCCGCCGCCCGCTCCCTGGTCGAGGGCCTGCGCGCGCTCGGCGACGAGGCGTCCCGGCTGATCGCGGTCGGCGGCGCGGGCAGCCTGGAGACCGCGCCGGGCGTTCGGGTCTGGGACACCCCGGGCCTGCCCGAGCCGCTCCTGCAGATCATGCACGCCCACGGTGCGGCGCTGGACTACTACCGGACGGTCTCCGACATCCGCTGGACGGTGCTCAGCCCGCCCGCCGAGATCGGCCCGGGGGAGCGGACCGGCCGCTACCGGACGGGCCTGGAGCAGCTGCTCACCGACGCCGAGGGGCGCAGCCGGATCTCGGTGCCGGACTACGCGGTCGCCCTGGTGGACGAGGTCGAGCAGCCGGAGCACATCGGCGAGCGCTTCACCTGCTGCGCCCTGTAGCCCTCGGCGGCCTGCGCCCTGTCGCCCTCGGCAGCGGGAGCCCCCGGTCAGCCCAGCTGGATCGACCGCTTGGCCAGCCCCATCCAGAACCCGTCGATGACGCTGCGCTGGCTGCCGAGGTCGGCCTCGCCGGCGCCGAGGGTGACGAACAGCGGGGCGAAGTGCTCGGTGCGGGGGTGGGCGAGGCGTCCGGCCGGAGCCTTGTGCTCGAAGTCGAGCAGCGCGTCCAGGTCGTGGGCGTCCAGGGCGCGCCGGCCCCAGTCGTCGAACTCGGCCATCACGGAGCTGGTCCGTCCGTCGCTGCTGAGCGCCCGCAGGTTGTGGGTGAAGAAGCCGCTGCCGATGATCAGCACGCCCTCGTCGCGCAGCGGGGCGAGCCGGCGGCCGATCTCCAGCAGGCGCTGCGGGTCGAGGGTGGGCATGGAGATCTGCAGCACCGGGATGTCGGCCTCCGGGAACATCTCCACCAGCGGCACGTACGCGCCGTGGTCGAGGCCCCGGTCGGGGATGTCCCGGACGGGCGCGCCGGGGGCGCGCAGCAGCTTGCGCACGCGCTCGGCGAGCTCCGGGGCGCCGGGGGCGGGGTACTGGACCGTGTAGTAGTGCTCGGGGAAGCCCCAGAAGTCGTAGACCAGCGGGACGGTGGTGACGGCGCCGACGGCCAGCGGAGCCTCCTCCCAGTGGGCGGAGACCATCAGGACGGCCTTGGGGCGCGGCAGGTCGGCCGACCAGGAGGCCAGCTCGCCCGGCCAGATCGGGTCGTCGGCGAGCGGCGGCGCGCCGTGCGAGAGGTACAGGGCGGGCATGCGCTCGGGGGCCGCGGCGCTCATGGCGTCCTCCTCGGATCGGATCGGGGCGAGTAGTTCAAATTCGAACCTCTGCATTCGACGGTACACCTCCGTTCGAATTTGAACAACAGGGGTAGGCTTCGCCCATGTCCTCACTGAACGAACCCCGCTGGCTCGACCAGGACGAGATGGCCGCCTGGCGGGGCTTCGTCGTCGCGAGCAACCTGCTCAACCGCCGGCTGGAGCGCCAGCTCAAGGAGGACTCCGGCCTCTCGCACCAGCAGTACGAGATCCTGGTGCACCTGTCCGCCGCCCCGGGCGACTCGCTGCGGATGACCGAGCTGGCCGACAAGCTGGTCACCTCCAAGAGCGGACTGACCTACCAGGTCACCCAGCTGGAGCGGATGGGCCTGGTCGCCCGCCGCTCCTGCCTCAGCGATGTGCGCGGAGTCATCGCCGAACTCACCGACCAGGGGCGGGAGATGCTCCGCCAGGCCGCCCCCGGGCACGTTGCCCTGGTGCGCGAGCTGCTGATCGACGTGCTCACCCGCGAGCAGCTGGCCGTCCTCGCCGAGGGCCTCGGCGCGGTCAGCGCCCGGTTGCGCCAGGACGAGACCCCTTAGCTCCCCCCGGCTTAGCTCCCCCCGGCTCCCCTGAGCTCCCCTGGCTCCCCCTGATCTCCCTGATCTCCCTGATCCCCCAGCGAGGCGGCCCGCCCCCGCAGCAACTCCCGCTCCCGCGCGTTGCGGGTCAGCTCCGCCGCCCGCTCGAACTCCGCCCTGGCCTCCGTCGTCCGCCCCAGCCGGGCCAGCAGGTCGCCCCGCACGCTCGGCAGTAGGTGGTACGCGCGCATGGCCGGCTCCGCCGCCAGCGCGTCCACCAACTCCAGTGCGGCGGCCGGGCCCTGGGCCATCGAGACGGCCACCGCCCGGTTCAGCGCCACCACCGGCGAGGGCATCAGGACGAGCAGCCGCCCGTACAGCGCGGCGATCGTCGCCCAGTCGGTGTCCTCGTACCGCCGGGCCTTGGCGTGGCAGGCGGCGATCGCGGCCTGCACCGAGTACGGCCCGCTGCCCGCCCGCTGGATCGCGTCGAAGCCGCGCCGGATCAGCAGCCCGTCCCAGCGGGCCCGGTTCTGCTCGGCCAGCAGCACCGGCCGCCCGTCCGGCCCGGTCCGGGCGGGCGTCCGCGAGGCCTGGAACTCCAGCAGCGCGGCCAGCCCGTGCGCCTCCGGCTCGGCGGGCATCAGCGCGGCCAGCACCCGGGCCAGCCGCAGCGCGTCCTCGCACAGCTGCGGGCGCAGCAGGTCGTCCCCGGCAGTGGCCGAGTAACCCTCGTTGAAGATCAGGTAGATGACCTCCAGCACCGAGGAGAGCCGCCGCGCCCGGTCGTCGCCGTACGGCACCTCGAACGGCACGCCCGCCTTGGCCAGCGTCCGCTTCGCCCGGACGATCCGCTGCGCCACCGTCGCCTCGGACACCAGGAAGGCCCGGGCGATCTCCGGGGTGGTCAGCCCGCCGAGCAGGCGCAGGGTGAGCGCGATCCGGGCCTGCTCCGGGAGCAGCGGGTGGCAGGCGGTGAAGATCAGCCGCAGCAGGTCGTCGTCGATGGCGTCCGGCTCGACCGGCTCCGGCGGCGGCGCGTCCTCCACCGACCGCCCCACCTCGGCGAGTTTGCGGGCGTAGACCTCCCGTCGACGCACCAGGTCGATCGCCCGCCGCTTGGCGGTGGCCGTCAGCCAGGCGCCCGGGTTGTCCGGGACGCCGTCGCGCGGCCACTGCTCCAGCGCGGCCACCAGCGCGTCCTGCGCCAGTTCCTCGGCGATGCCCACGTCCCGTACGATCCGGGCGGCCCCGGCGATGATCCGCGCGGACTCGATCCGGAACACCGCCTCGACGGCCGCCGCCGCATCCCTCTCCGTCACGGCCACCCATCAGAGCAGTCGACGGAGAGGGAGGCAAACGCTGCCACGGCTGTCGCCACTGCCCACGCCGGTTACTGCGGGGGCTGCGGCATCTCGTCGATCTGCCGGACCTCCGCCTCGACCGTCCACTTCGCCGGGTGGGTCTGCAGGAAGCGGCGGGTCCACTCCAGGGCCTCGGCCTTGTCCTTGCACTGCAGGATGGCGTAGCCGCCGACGACCTCCTTGGTCTCGGTGAACGGCCCGTCGGTGTAGCCGACCTTCCCGTCGGTCCAGGTCAGCCGGGTGCCCTCGGCGGTCGGGGTCAGCCCGGCGGTCTCCAGCATCACCCCGGCCTTGGTGATCTCCTCGAACAGCGCCCCCATCCGCTGCTCGAACCCCGGGTCCGGCTCCCAGCCGCCGCGGGCGTTCTCGTCGATGCGGATCAGCGTCATGAAGCGCGGCATGGTGACTCCTCGGTCGGGCGGGCGGGGCCTGTCCCCGCCGCTCAGCCCTGCGTCGATCGGGCCGGTGCCGGATCGACACCCGCCGCGAAGAATTTTTCCGCCGGTTCCCGGGCGGGGGTCCGCGGGCTGCTCCGTCCGTGTCGAATGATCCACCGGGCCTGCACCAGCGCCGCCCGCAGCGCCTCGGCCAGCGCGTACGCCGCCCAGCCGGCCGGCACCTCGCGATCATCCAGTGCAGGGGCCCCGCGACCGGCACCCGGAACCGGTCGTCCACCCGATTGCCGGGTTGCTTCAGTCGGTGTGCGGCGCGTCGGGCCGTCTCCTCCGACGCGCGACCATGACCGATCTCGCAGCTGCGAGATGAAAGCCGTCCACGTCATCGCATCTGCTGATGAAAGATGGCATTCGGCACCGCAACTGCGAATGCCCGGACCTCCCCTCGGGTAACCCTTTCCCGGGCCGCAGCGGCGCGGCCCGTGAGGAGGAGCACCATGACCCCGGCGAGACCAACCGTCCGGCTGCACGGCCACCTCGACCAGCCCGCCGAGTTGACCGTCGAGCAACTGCGCACCCTCCCCGCGCACCGGGTCGAGGTCAGCTTCGACTGCCTGACCGAGGGCGAGCAGTGCCACGGCTACGAGGGCCCGGCGCTGCTGGACGTCCTGCTCGCCGCCCGGCCCCGGATCGACTTCTCCGGCCGCAAGCAGCGGCTGCGCTTCCTGCTCAACGTGGTCGGCGCCGACGGCCACCGGGCCGTCGTCTCCTGGGCCGAGATCGACCCGGACTTCGGCGGCCGCCGGATCCTGCTCGCCACCAGCATGGACGGCGCCCCGCTGGACACCACCGGCCCGCAGCTGGTCGTCCCCGACGACCACTGCGGCGCCCGCTATGTCAGTGCCGTCACCGCCGTCTGGCTCGGCCCGCTCGGCGACCCGGCGCCACCTGCCGCGTGACTCCCCGACTCCCTTACTGGGGGCCCGCCTTGGGCCGCAGCTCCGGCGGCAGCGGCTGCGCCCCGGAGAGCCGGACGGCGGCCCCGCGCGCCTGCTCGAAGGCGGCCACCGGGTCGTCGGACTTGGTCCACGGCTTGCAGCCGCAGTACGGGCCGATCGCCCGGAACTGCTCCAGCGCGACGTCGTACAGCTCCGCCCGGCCCGCGTAGGCCGCGAGCAGGTGTCGCGGCACGATCAGCCGCTGGTCGTCCGGCCGGACCTGCGCCAGCGCGGCCGCCACCTGCTCCAGCCGCCGCTGGGTCACCTCGCCGGTCAGTCCGCCGAGGGTCTTGCGCAGCTCCTGCTCGTACAGCGCGAAGAGGTAGATGCCGGCCAGCGGGCTGCCGACCGGGGCCGAGTCCATCGCCTCCTTGGCGAAGGCCATCATCTTCCTGTCCGAGCCGAACCACTTGGCGCACCAGTACTGCAGCGCCTGCATGTGGCCGTCGTAGTGGAACGGCGCCCGCTCGACCAGGCCGCGCCACAGCTCCTCGAACTGCTCGGGCTGGTACTGCGCGCCACGCGCGGCGGTCACCATGACCACCCAGGGCGCAGGATTGGCCGGGTCGAGCAGCGAGGCCCGCTTGGCCGCCTCGATCGCGGCGGGCAGCATCGCCCGGAAGCGGTTCATGTCCTCCTCGGGCACCTCGTGGGCGTACTTGCTCCCCCGGATCTCCCAGGCCGCGTGCACCATCCGGCTGGCCTCCAGGGCCGCTGCGTCGCAGTGGCCCGGGTCGGCCGCGCGCCAGGCCTTGAGCCAGGCGTCGTCCTGGTCGGCGATCGAGTCCAGCAGGTCCAGCCGGGACCAGCGCTCGTCCCAGTCCTGCCCGGCGGCCTCGACGTACTCGGCGGCGGGCCGCCAGTTCCCGGCCCAGGCCGCGTCGGCTATCGCCTGCGACTCCTTGCGGCGGTGCGGGGCGGGCGGCGGACCGGCCCGGTGCGGGTCGAGCCGGTCGCGCGGGGTGAGTCCGTAGGCCGCGGCGTCGAAGTCGGCCCGCGCCCAGGTGGTGGCCCTGGACTTCCGGGCCCTGGTCACGGCGGCGGAGATCGCCACGACCAGCGCGATGATGATGAGGTGTGTCACGGCGGAGCATCATGCCTGGTCGCGCGGGGTGCGGACAACGCGGTCAAGGCGGCGGGCAGGGTGGTCAAACCGCTCGCCGAAGGCCGGTTTCCGTGCCAACATGCCCCATATGGGGACGATTCTGCACGGCACCCTGGTCACCCTCCGCCCGGCCACCGGGGACGACATCCCGGCGCTGGTGGCGATCCGCAGCACGCCCGAGGTGTTCGCCCGCTGGCGCGGCGGCGACGACCTGGCCGACGAGGTCGCGGGGGACTTGGAATCACCCGACACCGAGACCTTCGCGATCGACCTGGGCGGCCGGGTGGTCGGCGCCATCCAGTGGTACGCCAACAACGACGACGAGTACCGGCACGCCGGGATGGACCTGTACCTGGACCCGTCGGTGCACGGCCTGGGCCTGGGCACCGACGCCGTCCGCACCATGGCCCGGCACCTGGTGCACGACCACCACTACCACCGGCTGGTGATCGACCCGGCCGCGGACAACGCCGCCGCGATCCGCTGCTACGCCAAGGTGGGCTTCCGCCCGGTCGGCACCATGCGCCAGTACGAGCGCGGCCCGGACGGAAGTTGGCACGACAACCTGCTGATGGATCTGCTCGCGGACGAACTGCTGGGCGACTGACGGCGGTTCACCGGCCCCGGGTGCCGGGTGCGAGGGTGTACAGACATCTTGTCGTCCACCCGCCCAGGGCTGTACAGACATCTCATGGCCACATGATCTGCCGGAACTGATCGCCCGGCGTTCTTCCCGACGTACCGAGCGGTAGCTAGCGTTCCCCCGCCAATCCCCGACGGCCGGTCCCCTCCGGCGCCGGGTCCACCGGATTGACGGATCCCCCCAGGAGAACGCCCATGCTCTCGCGTCGCACGGCCACCGCCCTCACCTCGGCGGCCGCCGCCGCACTGCTGCTCGGCGGCACCGCCCCGACCGCCTCCGCCACCGCCTCGGCGAACCCGACCACGCTCTCCGTCTTCGCCTTCAACGTCGACCTCGGCACCGCCGTCGTCGACAGCACCCAGAACGAGCAGGCCGCCCGGCGCACCCCGGTGATCGAGCAGATCGTCCGTCAGCACGACGCCGACGTGGTCATCCTGGACGAGCAGTTCAACAACAGCTCGACCGCCGACATCAACAGCAAGCTGGCCGACCTCTACCCGTACCGCACCCCGGTGGTCGGCGAGACCTGCTCCGGCGGCGGCTGGACCGACATCAGCGGCAACTGCTCCAACTCGTGGTTCGTCATCAACGGCGGCACGATGATCCTCTCCAAGTACCCGATCACCGCCCAGTACGCCCACGTCTTCAGCAACTCCACCTACGGCACCTGGGACTACCACGCCAACAAGGGCGCGGCGCTGGTGCAGGTGAACAAGGGCGGCAACACCTCCTGGGTGGTCGGCACCCACCTGCAGGCCGACGAGTCGGACGTCTCCACCGACACCACCCAGTCCACCCGGCTCGGCCAGCTCGCCGAGATCCGCGCCTGGGTCGACGGGATCGTCGGCAACAGCGCGCCGGTGCTGATCGGCGGCGACCTCAACGTCGAGTACTTCCACGGCCAGAGCCGCGGCGACTACACCAACGCCCGGAACGCGGTGAACGGCGTGCTCGGCACCCCGGCCACCGACCCGGGCCAGGACCGCACCACCATGGACTGCCCGGTCTCGTCCTGGTGCCAGTACATGGCGGGCGTCGAGACCTTCCCCACGGATTACCGGGACGACCTCGACTACATCGGTTACCTCAACGCCCCGGGCCGCCCGGTGCCGGCCGGGATGTCCAGCGTGAAGGTCGACTTCGACCCGCAGGCCGGCTGGACCCCGGGCCGGCTGGACACCAACGCGCCCAGCGACCACTACCCGGTCGAGGCCACCTTCCAGCTGAACTGACCCACCGCATCACGGCGTTGACATCACGGCTTTGACGTCACGACAGGCGGCTCGGAGCCGGGCAGCCGCAGGAGCGCCGCACCACCAGCCTGGCCGGGAAGGTCCGGGCCCCGGCGGCGCGGCGCTCCGGCCCGCCGAGGACCAGCTCCAGCGCGGCCCGGGCCATCTCGTCCTGCGCGGTGGTGACGGTGGTCAGCGCCGGTCCGGCGATCACCGCCTCGGCGATGTCGTCGAAGCCGGCCACCGCGAGGTCCTCCGGCACCCGGATACCGAGGTCGTCGGCGGCTCGCAGCAGGCCTATCGCCTGGTCGTCCGTCGCGCAGAACACGGCGGACGGCCGGTCGGGCCGGCTCAGCAGGGTGAGCGCCTCGGCGTGCGCCCGGACCCGGTCGAAGGGCGCCTGGGTGAGCAGGCCCTCGGGGGACAGTCCGACCTCGGTCAGCGCCGTGGCCCAGCCGGCCGTCCGTCCGGTGACCGGGTCGAGCGGGCTGAGCGCCAGGGTGCCACCGAAGCAGTGCACCTCGGTGTGGCCGTGGGCCAGCAGGTGGCGGACCACCTCGCGGGCGCCGCCCTCGTCGTCCGCGACCACGGCCACGCCGTCGGAGCTCTCCGCCCGGTGGTGCAGCAGTACGACCGGGGTGCCGTCGGCCGAGTCGAAGCCGGTCAGCCCGGGGGTGGCCGGGTCCTGGGTGACCAGGATCAGCCCGTCCACCTGCATCCCGAGGAAGGCGCGGATGTAGTGCGCCTCGCGCTCGTCGGCGTAGTCGGAGTTGCCGATCAGCAGCAGCCGGCCGTGCTCGGTCGCGGCCTGCTCGACGGCGTGGGCGAGCCCGGCGAAGAAGGGCTGGCGGGCGTCCGGCACGACCATCCCGAGCAGGTTGGTCCGCCGCCGCGCCATCGCCTGGGCGACCCGGTTGGGGCGGTAGCCGAGCTCCTCGACCGCCGCGAGCACCCGGGCCCGGGTGGCCGGTGCCACCGGCCGCGGCCCGTCGTTGATCACATAACTCACGACCGCCGTGGACGTCCCCGCCACCCGCGCCACATCGTCCCGTGTCACCCTCGCCATGACCATTGAGCCTACACAGCACCTCCGACCAGCGGGTTTCCCGAGCCCCGAGCGGGCCCCGATCGGCCCGCCGAGCTTGCGGAACCGCGCAGTACCGGGGCAACCTGGCGGCGGTCGCGGCGCTGCGCGAGACCAGCATCGTCATCGCCGCGCTGATCGCCACCGCTGATCGCCACCGTGGGTTCCGGGAGCGCCTCGGGCGGCTGCGGCTGACCGCCGCGCTCACCGTCCTGGGTGGCCGTCCTGGAGCTCGCCCGCCCCTGAGCCTCGGAGCGCTACCCGGCTTCAGGCATGATCACGGTCAGCGAGGTCGCCTGCAGCTGGAAGCCCAGCGACTCGTAGACGCGGCGGGCCGGGTTGCCCTCGGACACCACCAGGTGCACATCGGCCAGCCCGCGGTCGGCGGCGTCCGCGACGGCGCGGCGCAGCAGGTCGGCGCCGAGGCCGCGGTAGCCGCGATCGGGGTGGCGGAAGACCTCGGCGACCCACGGCAGGCCGTCGCGGTCGGTCAGGGTGGCCCCGGCGACCACCCGGTCCTCGGCGTCCACCGCCAGCACGCTGGAGGGCAGCACCGGGCCGATGGCCTTTCCGGCGAGCAGCGGGCCGATCCGCTCGGCGATCGCCCGGGCGTCGTCGCCGGGGAAGTGGTCCACGTGGTCGGGGTGGAAGGCGGCCCGCCAGGCCTCCAGCAGTTCCTCCGGGGCGCGGTCGCAGGGCACCGCCCGCAGGCCCTCGCGCAGCGGGGTCCCGGCCCAGTCGGCGGGCGGGGGATCGGCCCGCAGGTCGCGCCGGAAGGTGTGGGCGTGCCGCAGGGGCGCCGCACCCAGCTCCAGCAGCCGCTGCCCGAGCTCGGGGGCGCCGGAGACCACCCACCCGGGCAGCTCGGTGCGGATGAACTCCGCCGCGTCCACCGAGTCGTCCAGGACCTCCAGCAGGTCGGCCCAGGGCCGGCCCTCCCGCTCGCCCGGCTGGTAGCGCACCACCGGTACGCCCTCGCCGTTCCGCCTGACCACCCAGTCCGCTTCGGGCATGGCCCACCCCACTTCACGAGATCGTTCGTCGGCGGCCCATGCTCACCAGAACTGGAGCGTCGCGACAACAGGTTTTCGACCAGCGGTTTTGTCGGCGGCCGGTTCAGGCCACCACCGCCGCGCGGACGCAGAGCACGTCCGGCAGGTGGGAGAGCAGTAGCGACCAGTTCTCGCCCTCGTCCCGGCTGCCGTACACGTCGCCGGTGCGGTTGCCGAAGTAGATCCCGGCCGGTTCGGCGTCGTCGGTGCGCAGGGCGTCGCGCAGCACGATGCCGTAGTGGTCCTCGCCGGGCAGGCCGTTGGCGAGCTGCTGCCAGCTGGTGCCGCCGTCGGTGGTGCGGAAGACCCGGCAGCGGCGGCCGGGCGGGATCCGGTCGTCCGAGCCGCCGAGCGGGAAGAGGTAGGCGGTGTCGCCCCGGCGCGGGTGGGTGGCGACGGCGAAGCCGAACTCGGCGGGCAGCCCGTCCACGACGGAGCGCCAACTGCCGCCCCAGTCGTCGCTGCGGTAGACCCCGCCGTGGTTCTGCAGGTAGAGCCGGTCCGGGTGGGCCGGGTCCCGGGCGATCTTGTGGACGCACTGGCCGAACTCGGGGTACTGGCTGCCCGGTGGGAAGAACTCGGCGCGCAGGCCGGTGTTGGAGGGTTCCCAGCTGCCGCCGCCGTCCTTGCTGCGGTAGACGCCGCCGCTGGAGACGGCGACCAGCAGCCGCTGCGGGTCGCGCGGGTCGGTCAGGATGGTGTGCAGGCCCTGGCCGCCGTAGCCGGCGCCCCAGGCTCTGCGCTGGGGGTGGTTCCACAGCGACTCGACCAGGGTGAAGGTATCGCCGCCGTCGGTGGAGCGGAACAGCGCGGCGGGCTCGGTGCCGGCGTACACGACCCCGGGGGACTCCGGTCCGGCGGGCTGGAGCTGCCAGACCCGGATGAGCGAGACGCCGGTGGACTCGGGGAAGCGGATCGCCGGTCGCGGCGGCTCGTACCAACTGGCGCCGAGGTCGTCGGAGCGCCAGACCGAGGGCCCCCAGTGACTGCTGTCGGCGCCGGCCAGCAGTCTGGTGCGGCCCTCGCGGCGGTCGATCGAGACGGAGTAGATCGCGTTCATCCGGAAGTGCGGCCCGCTGAACTCCCAGTCCAGCCGGTCGCGGCTGCGGCCGAGAAAGAGGCCCTTCTCGGTTCCGACGGCCAACAGCACTTCGGTCATGCCTCACACCACCTGGTCACCCGAACGGCCCCCGGGACGCCCTCCCCGCCTGCCAGTGTCCCGCCGTCCACCGAAGGTCACATCTCGCCGCGCCGCTCGCCCGGACCGCACAGCTACCCGCGGCAGCCCTCCAGCAGCCGCAGCCACACCTCGCTGATCGTCGGGTACGCCGGGACGGCGTGCCAGAGCCGGTCGATCGGCACCTCGCCGACCACCGCGACGGTGGCCGAGTGCAGCAGCTCGGCGACGGCGGGCCCGACCAGGCAGGCGCCGACGATCACCTCTCGATCCAGGTCGTAGACCACCCGGGCCCGGCCGCGGTAGCCGTCGGCGTACAGCGAGGCCCCGGCGACGGAGCCGATCTCGTGGTCCACGGCCCTCACCCGCAGCCCGAGTTCCTCGGCCGCCGCCAGGGTCAGGCCGACGGCGGCGACCTCCGGTTGCGTGAACACGACCTGCGGCGCGCCCGCCAGGTCAGCGGACGCGGAGTGCGCGCCCCAGCGCGAGGTGTCCAGCGAGCGCCCCTCGGCGCGGGCGGCGATCGCCGCGCCGGTGATCCGGGCCTGGTACTTGCCCTGGTGGGTGAGCAACGCCCGGTGGTTGACGTCCCCGGCGGCGTAGAGCCACTCGCCGTCCACCCCGAGCACCGTGCAGCTGTCGTCCACCTCCAGCCAGCCGCCCGGCCGCAGCCCGACCTGTTCCAGCCCGATGTCGGCGGTGCGCGGGGCCCGGCCGGTCGCGTAGAGCACCTCGTCGACGGTCAGCTGCTGGCCGCCGGAGAGCGTCAGCACGGCGGGCTCGGTGGCCCCGGCCCGCTCCAGCGCGGTGACCACGGCGGCGAAGCGCAGGTCCACCCCCGCCTCCCGCAGCCCCTCGGCGACCAGCTCGCCGGCGAAGGGCTCCATCCGCGACAGCAACGCTTCGCCGCGCACCAGCATGACGACCTCGGCGCCGAGCGCTCGCCAGGCGGTGGCCATCTCGACCCCGACCACCCCGCCGCCGACCACGGCCAGCCGCCCGGGGACGGTCGGCGAGCCGGTCGCCTCCCGGTTGGTCCACGGGTGCGCCTCCGCCAGCCCGGGCACCCCGGCGGGCAGCACCGGGCGGCTGCCGGTGCACACGGCGACGGCGTGCCGGGCGGTGAGCACCCGCTCGCTGCCGTCCTCCTCCTCGACCGTGACGGTCCGTACCCCCGCCAGCCGGCCGTGGCCGCGGACCAGCTCGATACCGGTGTCCCGCAGCCACTGCACCTGGCCGTCGTCCTTCCAGTTGGAGGTGAAGGAGTCCCGCCGGGCCAGCACCGCGGCCGCGTCCAGCCGCCCGTCGCCCACCGCCTCCCGGGCGCCGCCCACCGAGCGGGCGTCGGTCAGCGCGGCCGCCGGGCGCAGCAGCGCCTTGCTCGGCATGCAGGCCCAGTACGAGCACTCGCCGCCGACGAGTTCGGCCTCCACGATCACCGTGCGCAGCCCGGCGGCGACCGTCCGGTCCGCCACGTTCTCGCCGGTCGGGCCCGCGCCCAGGACGATGACGTCGTACTCCTCGGCGGTGCTGCTGGTCATGTCCCGTCCTCCGTGGTCTCGATGGCCACCCGGCCCCCGGGGCGGGGGCTGCGGCTGCCCGTGCTCCCGTACGCCCACCTGTACCCGGGCGTGGCGTGGGCCCATCCTGCGACGTGGACGGGCCTTCGCGCGGGCGAACACGCGGACGGGGTCAGATTGCCGCGAGCTCCGCCAGCAGCGCGGCCGTGTCGGCCGGGCGGGAGAACATCGGCCAGTGCCCGGTGGGCAGTTCGCGCAGTTCCCAGTTCGGCCCGTCCATCCCGACGAACCACGGGTGGCCGGCCGCGATCATCGCCCGCACCTGGTCGATCGGGAAGGAGCAGGACACCAGCGCCTGCGGCAGCGCCGCCCCGGCGCCGGTCAGTCGCAGCCGGTCCCGGAACGTCCCGGCCGGCTGCGGGGTGACCCGCGCGCCGACCCGGGCCAGGGTGGCCTCGTCCAGCCCCTCGATGCTGGCGCCGTGGGCGGCGATGACATCCCAGGGCGGCATCGGCAGGCGGCCGTCGACCACCGTGGCCTCGACGGTCTCGCGGTAGTCGGGCTGCCAGAGGTCGTACAGCGAACCGCCGTCGATCATCGGGCCGCTGTCCAGGTAGACCACCCGGCGGATCCGCTCCGGCATCCGGTCCGCGACCCCGCCCACCGGGGCGCAGGCGCCACTGTGCGCGACCAGCACGACGTCCCACAGGTCCTCGCGCACCAGCAGCTCGGCCAGGTCGGCGATGTGGTCCTCCAGCCCGAAGTCGCCCTGCTCGCCGGCCCGTTCGGCCATCCCGGGCAGGCTCACCGGGTGGACTTCGTGCCCGGCCGCGCGCAGCGGCGCGGCGACCTCGTCCCAGGCCCAGGCGCCGAGCCAGAACCCGGGGACCAGTACGAACGTGCTCATGGTGGATCGCTCCTTCGTCGGTGGGGCCTCCGTCACCGCCGACTCTAGGATCGAATCCGGACAGATCCCGCCCGGAGGTCAGGGCAAGGAAGGAGCGCCCCGGTGGAACACCCGGTCAGCCGTGTGCTCGCCCTGCTGGAGCCGCTCCAGGACCGCCCTGGACGGCGTCGCGGTGCTGCTGGCCGGCCTGGGCTGGCCGTTCACCGTCCGCGAGCCCGCCGAGCTGCGGGCGGAGGTCCGGGCGCTCGCGGCCCGGCTCGACGCCTGGGGCGAGGAGGGCGGGCAGGAGGAGGGCGGGTGCGAGGAGGGCGGGCAGGCGGGCCGGCAGCAGGAGGGCGGGCAGCCGGCATGACGAGGGCCCGGGGAGACGCCCACCGCTCCCCGGGCCCTCAGGCGGTCCGGGTCAGGCCTGGCCGCCGGCCGCCTGCTCCTCCGCCACCTTGCGCTTCACCTCGGCCATGTCCAGCTTGCGGGCCTGGCCGATCAGGTCCTCGAACACCGCCTCCGGCAGTGCGCCGGGCTGCGAGAAGACGAGCACGCCCTCACGGATGATCGCCAGCGTCGGGATCGACTGGATGCCGAAGGCGGCGGCCAGCTCCTGCTGGGCCTCGGTGTCGACCTTGGTGAAGACCAGGTCCGGGTGGCGCTCGGCGGCCTTCTCGTACACCGGGGCGAACTGGCGGCACGGCCCGCACCACGCGGCCCAGAAGTCGATGAAGACGAAGTCCTTGCCCTCCGGGCCCGGGACGATCTCGTCGAAGTTCTCCTTGGTCAGCTCGACCGTGTTGCTCATCTCGCGAATCCTTCCCTTCCGAAGGTGGCGGTACGGACCATCTGCCGCACACAACGGTGATGCCCGCCGGGGTATTCCGAGGCCCTTCCGGATCGAGCACGGGCCACCACCGACCGTACAGAAGGGTGTCCGGTCCGTTCGCTGACCGATGCCGACCGCTCTCGCCCGGGAGGTACGGTGCGCGACACCGTCCACTTCGAGGTGCGGGTCCGGAACGCCGGCGTCCTGCTGGCCAGGACCGGGGGGTCCACCAGTTCCGTCGTGCCCTTGTCCACGGCGGGCGAACCCCCTATTGAACGCATTCAAACGAGAGCTTCGACGCCGACTCCGCGCCGCCGACTTGAACGCGTTCAACTCGCCCTCTCTCCGGCTGCTCTGGTGTTCACGCTGGGTGCGGCGCACTCTGGAGGAGTAACCGATGGAGGTGATCCGCCATGCAGACTCTGGTCGGTTGGCACATCGAGATGGAGTTCCGCGAGGAGGGCCCGCGCACGACCGCCGCCGCCCTGCTCCGGCTCAGCGACGGGACCGAACTGCGCGCCCACGGGCACAGCAGCCGCCACCCCTCGGACCCGGAACAGCTGCGGGTCGGGGAGGAGATCGCGGGCGCCCGTGCGCTCAACGACCTCGCCTCACAGCTACTCACCAAGGCCCACGGCGAGATCCAGGAGGTCAGCCCGGTCCCGACCCACCCGCTGGCGTGACTACCCCGCACCCGGGCGGAGACCAGGCCGGACGGGAACTGCACCGCCCGCGCATCCCGCTGATCTGCCCGCGCTGCGGGCACGAGCAGCGGGTCGTCCCCGGCGGCCCCGAGCGGACGGTCAAGGTCGTGCACGTGGGGACCGGCCGGGAGGCCTGCGAGCCGGGGGACCTGGCCCGGGCGCCGGACGACGGGCCCTGACCCGAGCGGCCGTCAGTTGACGCAGTACGTCGCCGGCGGCCGCCACTCCGGTCCGACCAGCCGCTGCTCCAACTCGTTCAGCGTGATCCGGATCCCGACCGTCCCCGCCAGCCCCACCCGGAACCGGCTGCGGGCCAGCGCGATCAGCGCCGTCAGGCCGTACTTGTTGATCAGGGAGGTGCGGTAGCTCGCCGTCGTCTCGGGGTCGCAGAGTCGTGCGCGGGCCGGGATCCGGCGGCCGGTGGGGCGCCCGTGGGCGTCGCAGGGGCCGATGAGCACCCGGGGGTGGCGCCGGATCCGTTCGGCCTCGCCGGAGTGGGCGGGGGTCCAGACACCGAGCGCCGTGCCGTCGGACACCACCCAGAGCTGGGAGTCGACCCGGCTTCCGTCGTCGCCGAAGGTGGTCAGCAGGAGGTACCTGCTGTCGGCGAGCTGGTCGGTTCGGTCGTGCACGATGTCCTCCCTCTGGCGTGGGGGCGGGTCGGTGCCCGTGGCCCTCGGTGATCCCGCGGTACTCCTCGGCGGTGGGCCCGGGTATCCGCGCGTGCTCGCCGTGGAACCCGCGGGACAGCCTCGCGCGGGTGCGGGTGAGCGCACCCGCCGGGTGGGTCACTCCATTCTCGTCCACCGCGGGCGGCGGTTCGAGGGGGCGGGGCTGCTCGTGCGCGGTCAGCCGGTGCAGTTCGGCGGGCGCGAGCCCGGCGTGCACCTCGGCGAACTCGCCGTGCGGCAGGCGCTTGCTCACGCCGGTCTCCCGCCCGTGCAGCACCTTGTCCCGGTCCCGTCGCCGCAGGCCGAGGCACCAGCGCTTGGTGATCACGAACACGGTCCCCGTTTCACGCTGGGGGTCACCATAATCGGGGAGTGATCCCCTATTTCCACCCCGGGGGTGGGCAACGGTGCCCGGAAACGGCGAGCGGCCCGCCCGGTGCCGTGGAGGACACCGGACGGGCCGCGTACGCACCCGCATTGCCCGGGACGGGCAAGTACCCCGGGGGGTCAGTGCACCAGCACCGGCACCTCGTCGCTCTTCGCGGCGTCCGCGCCCGCCCCGGCGCCCGCACCCGCCGCGCCGGGCCGGCCGGCGTTGACGAAGGTGAAGGCGACCGCGGCGGCCGCCACCAGGATCCCGAAGGACACCCAGATCGCGGTCGAGAAGCCGTGCACCATGCCCCCGAACTGCAGGGCCTTGGCGGCCGCCGGCGAGGTGGCCGCGGCGGCGGTGGGGTGCGAGGCCAGCCAGCTGCTGGTGGCGCTGGCTGCGATGGTGTTCAGCAGCGCGGTGCCGATGGCGCCGCCGACCTGCTGCGAGGTGTTGACCATGGCGGAGGCCACACCCGCGTCACGCGGCTGGACGCCGTGCGTGGCGAGGCTCATGGCCGGCATGAAGGCGGTGCCCATGCCGAGGCCCATCAGGATCAGGCCGGGCAGGATCAGCGCCGGGTACGAGGTGTCCAGGCCGATGTGGGTCAGCAGGAACATGCCGACCGAGGCGGTCAGGAAGCCGGGCGCCATCAGGTAGCGCGCCGGGACCCGGGTCATCAGCCGGGCGCCGATCTGGGTCGAGCCGGTGATCATGCCCGCCACCATGGGCAGGAAGGCGACGCCGGTCAGCACCGGGCTGTAGCCGAGCACGATCTGCAGGTAGTAGGTCAGGAAGAGGAACAGACCGAACATGCCGATCACGGCCATGCCCAGCGACAGGTACACCCCGCCGCGGTTGCGGTCGAGCACCACGCGCAGCGGCAGCAGCGGGGCCTTGACCCCGCGCTCCACCAGGACGAAGGCGGTCAGCAGCACGGCGGCCGCGGCGAACAGCGCCAGGGTGCTGCCAGCCGTCCAACCGCTGGACTCGGCGCGGGTGAAGCCGTAGACCAGCGAGACCAGGCCGGTGGTCACCAGCAGCACGCCGGGGATGTCCAGCTTGTTGCGGTTGCGGCCCTCGGCGGGCTCGCGGATCACCATGACGGCGCCGGCGGCGGCCACGATGGCGAACGGGATGTTGACGAAGAAGGTCCAGCGCCAGTTCATGTACTCGGTCAGCAGGCCGCCGAGGATCAGACCGATGGCGCCACCGCCACCGGCGATCGCGCCGTAGATGCCGAAGGCCTTGGCGCGCTCCTTGGCCTCGGTGAAGGTCACCGCGAGCAGCGACAGCGCGGCCGGTGCGAGCAGCGCGCCGAACACGCCCTGCAGGGCGCGGGCGCCGAGCAGCATCGCGGTGTTGGCCGCGGCGCCGCCGAGTGCGGAGGCGAGGGCGAAGCCGGTCAGGCCGACCACGAAGGTCCGCTTGCGGCCCCAGAGGTCCGCGATCCGGCCGCCGAACAGCAGCAGGCCGCCGAAGGCCAGCGCGTAGGCGGTGATCACCCACTGGCGGTTGCCGTCGGTGATGCCCAGGTCCTTCTGGGCGGAGGGCAGGGCGATGTTCACGATGGTCGCGTCGAGGACGACCATCAGCTGGGCGAGGCCGATGAAGATCAGCGCCTTCCAGCGCCGGGGATCGGGCAGCGTCGCCGGGCGGGCGTCGGTTTCAGGCATGGGGGTACTCACTTCACGGTGCGTGGCGTGCGAGAACGGTCAACTGCCGTACGGAACGGCAGGTTGCCGCACGGGCTCAGATGCGGGTGCGGGCGCGCGAAGGCGTCCGGGCGGCGCCGGCCAGCGGCGCGACGGCAGGGTGCTGGTGGGTCGGATCAGTGGTGTCAGTCCAGGTGGTGGGTCAGTCCTGGGGGCGGAAGTCCTCGAAGGTCGCGGGGCGGCCGGGCAGGACCGAACGGGCCGGCGCGCGCAGGCCGTCCAGGAACAGCTGCAGGTGCCGGTGGACGAACTCGTCGAGCAGCCCGCAGGAGGTGCCCGGCAGCGGCCGGGTCAGCTGGCTCATCGCGATGAACAGGTCCCCGTGGTCCACGTCGGACCGTAGTTCGCCCGCGGCCCGGGCGCGCTCCATCAGTCCGCTCACGGCGGTCCGCAGGCGCTCCCGGATCTCGGTCAGCTCAGGGTCGTAGGGGTCGATGGTGCTGGTGAAGACGGCGCAGAGCCCGCCGACCTTCTCCGCCACGGTCGCGTGCGCGAACCGCTGCAGAGCGTCGAACGGACCGCCGCCCTCGCCCGCATCCGCCTCGGCCGCCGCCGTCTCGGCGAGGGCCAGGATGCGGTTCTTGACGAGCAGTGCCACCTCGCGGATCAGTGCCGCCCGGTCCGGGAAGTTCCGGTACAGCGTGGCATTGCCGACCCCCGCCCGCTTCGCGATCTCGTCCAGCGGCGCATCGGCCCCGTGTTCGACGAACGCGTCCCGGGCCGCCAGCACGATCCGCTCCCGGTTCCGGCTCGCGTCCGCGCGCAGCTTATGCGCGCGCACACTCCCCGCGGTACGGGCCGACTCGGCGGCGACGGTGGTCATGGCGACTGCTCCTCCAGGATACCGGGGAAGTTCTCCCCGCTTAGGTCAACGTAATCGGAAACGGGGAATCTGTCCCCACAATTTCCCGATCCGATGTGACCTGTGTCACGGCACCCCTCGGGCCTGCGCCGAGACCGGCATTCCCGTCTACCTGCTGATCGACCCGGGACTCCGCCGAGGTCGTCGTGCACAGCCGTCCCGACGGCGTCCGCCATGAGACCGTCCAGACCCTTTCCTTCGGCAAGACCGTCCACCTCCCCGACCCGGCTGGCATGTCCCTGGACGCCGAGGCACTCGAGAACCGGGTGCGCCGAGCCCGGCCGTGCCTTCTCGGGGCCGGGGCCGGCTCGCCCCCCACCCGCCCCGTTCCGGGCCGCCACGGCTTCGCCGCGACCCCGACGCGCTGTGGTCGCTCAGCCCTTCGGGCTGATCACCGCGAACCGGGCACCCTCGCGGTCCTGCAGCCGGGCCACCCGCCCGTACGGGGAGTCGAAGGCCGGGCCGACCGCCGAGCCGCCCAGCTCCAGGGCCCGGGCCAGCGCCCGGTCGGTGTCCGGGACGGCGAAGGAGACCTCCCAGTGCGGCGGTGTGCCCGCCGGGCCGCCCGCCTGCTCCCTGGCCAGCGCCGCGACGCTGTGCCCCTCGGCGCGCAGCACCACCCGGTCGTGCTCCCAACGGACCTCGAAGCGCTCCGGGTCGCGGCCGTCCCAGCGGAACACCTCGCCGTAGAACAGCGCCGCCGCGAACGGGTCCGGGGTGCGCAGCTCGATCCAGACCGGTGCGCCCGGCAGGTCGAGCTTCCGGGCGTGGCCCAGTGGGCCCTCCCAGATGCCGAACACCGCCCCGGCCGGGTCGGCCGCGAAGGCCACCCGCCCGGCGTCGAAGGCCAGCGGGCCGACCGCCAGGGTCGCGCCGCGCTCGCGCACCGCGTCGGCGGCGGCGTCGGCGCTCTCCGTCCCGAAGTAGCTGGTCCAAGCCAGCGGCACGGCTCCTAGACCGGCGAGCCCCAGCCCGGCCACCGCCTCCCCGCCGGTCACCGCGTGGACGTACGGGCCGAAGCGCTCCGGCCCGGGCTCGAAGTCCCAGCCGAGCAGCGGACCGTAGAACTCCTTGGCGCTCTCCACGTCCCGGGCCGTCAGGCTCACCCAGCACGGAACGGCCGCCACGCAGCGCACCACGGCGGTCGTCTCACCGCTGCCCATCGCGAACCTCCTCGCCCACCCGGCCGCCGGGCCCATCCCGACTCCCACGGCCCACCGGCCGCCCGGGACGCCCACAGCCTAGGCCGACGGGGGTACGACCCCGGTGCAGGCACGGCCGGGGTGGGCGCACTCAGTTCCTGATCGGCCCGCGGTCCGGGGCGGGCGGCTCCGCGGGTGGCCGGCGGCCTCCTCAGGCCTCGGCCCGCTCCGCCCGCAGCCGCTCGCCCAGCTCCGCCCGGGCCGCGGCGGGCAGGGCCTTGCGGGCGGCCGGGAAGACCAGCTCCTCCTCGTCGGTCAGGTGCCGCCGGAGGGTGTCGGCGAGGCCGCTCAGCAGGGTGTCGAAGGCCGGGTCGGCCGGGCCGAGTCCCTGCAGGTCGGAGAGGTACTGCCCGATCGCGAGGTGGTCGTGGATGCTGCTGAACACCAGCGCTCCGCCGTCGGGTACGTCGTGCTGGACGACCGGGAAGAGGTGCTCCTCCTCGGCGGAGCAGTGGGTGAACAGCAGGTCGGTCAGCCGGGCCACCAGCTCGCCGCGCTCGGCGGAGCCGGCCGCCGAGGCCTCGACCCGGTCGAGCAGCTCGGTGACCGCGTTGTGGTCGGCGGTGAACTCGCCGAGGATGTCCGGCCTGCGGCTCATGGCGCGCCCGCCTCTCGTACGGGATCCAGGAGGTGCCCCCCCGCACTCTCCAGTATCCGGCGCGCCTGCCCCAACCCGCTTCACCCTCCGTCGCGCCGCCCGGTGAGGGCCAGCAGCCGGGCCTGCGCGCTCGCGTCCTCGGTGACGGGCAGCGGTGGGTCGAACAGCCCGCTGCCGGAGAGGTCCCCGTAGCCGCTGATCTCGCCGAGCGCGAAGTCCACCAGCTCCGCCGGGAGCCGGGCGCGGGTCCCGATGCCCTCGGCGAGGTCCCAGGTGTGCACCACCAGGTCGGTGGTGAGCTGGTCCAGGTAGTACTGCCCGGAGACGTCCGCGAAGGACAGGCGGACGGTGAGCTCGGCGGCGCCGGGGACGGCGAAGGCCTCCCGGGCGGCCTCGGCGGCGGTCGTCCAGGCGGCGACCGGGTTCGGGCCGAGCACGTCGCCGTCGAAGCCGGCTGCCGACCTCGGCGATGGTGGCGCCCATCAGCAGCTCCGGCCCCCAGAGCTGCTCGCCGGTGAGGTGGGACCAGGTCACGGACCGGCCAGTCGGCGCACGCGGTGGGGGAGTCCCACTGGCCGGGCGTGACCAGCCGGACCCGCTCGTCGAAGGCGGCCAGCGCCTCGGGGTAGGGCGCGCCGGGCTGGGCAGCCCGTCGGTGTTGCCTGCGTTGAGCCATGTCTTCGCCCTGCTCCTGTCCGGGCGGGGCCCGCGACTCGCTCACGGGCCGTCAGTTGTTCAAATTCGAACTCCAAGGTACGGTCGAGGAGCGGTCGGTTCAAATTTGAACAACTGGCGCGGTTCGCCACGATCCGCCCGGCCGCACCACCACACCCCGACGACCGACCCCGATCGATGGAGACGCGCATGCCGAGCAGCAGCCCGAGCACGACCGCCGCCACCCCCGCGGCCCGCCCCGTCCGGGAGGGCTCCGGGTCCGCGACCACCTCCCCGCACGCCTACGACGCCGGCCTCCTGCTGCTGCGCCTGGTCCTCGGCCTCACCATGGCCGCGCACGGCAGTCAGAAGCTGTTCGGCTGGTTCGGCGGCGGCGGCATCGACGGCACCGGTCAGTTCTTCACCGTGAGCGGCTACCCGGCGGGCAACGCCATGGCCGTGGTCGCCGGCCTCACCGAGGTGCTGGGCGGAGTGGGCCTGGCCGTCGGCCTGTTGACCCCGCTGGCGGGCGCCGCGATCGTCGGCACGATGGTCAACGCGATCGCCGTCACCTGGGGCGGCGGCTTCTTCGCCCCGAAGGGCGACGAGTACGAGCTGCTGCTGACGGCCGGTGCCGCCGCCCTCGCGCTGACCGGCCCGGGCCGCTACGCGGTGGACCGCTTCCTGCCGGTGCTGCGGGCGCACCGGCTGGCCCACGGCGCGGTCGCCGTGCTGGTCGGCCTGGCCACCGCCGGGGTGATCCTGCTGCTCCGCAAGTAGCCCAACTCGCCTGTCCGGTGGCCGTGGTGGCTGATCGTCATCACGGCCACCGCGCGTTTCCCGCGCAAACCGCGCACAATCCGGAGGCTTCCCAGGGGCATGTGATGTGTGCCATGGTACATGTCACACCCCCCGCCGTGTCCACGACAGCACCGCCCCACGCGGCGCCGTCGCCAACGGTCCTCGCCCCCCACCGGCCGCGCCCCAAGCCGCGGCCGACGACGGTCCGGAGGCCTCCACGTGAGTCCCGTACGTGTGTTGCGACTAACGCAGCTGGCACGACTGTTAACGCTCGCCCTGACCCTGGCCCTGGCGATCGGCCTGTTCGCCCCGAGCGGCCACGCCACCCCTGCCACCGCCCGCGCCGGCGCCGCGCCCGCCCCCACCGGCCCGGCCCCCCAGCCGGCCACCGGCACGCCCGAACGCGCCGACGGCGAAGGGCGGTTCGCCTCCGCCGACCGGCGCGCCCCGCTCCCGCTGGACACCCGTCCGGCCGAGGCCCGCCCGTCCGTGAAGGCGCCCAGCCTGGCCGCCCAGTCGGCCTGCAACGTCGGCGACTTCACCAGCCGGACCGGCAGCGCGCTGGTCCAGCAGATCAGCTCCGTCGACACCCAGTGCATCAACCAGCTGTTCCAGCTCACCGGCACCGACGCCAACGGCGCGTTCCGCGAGGAGCAGATGACCACCGTGGCGTACGCGCTGCGCGACGCCTCGGCCGGCTACCCGGGCGACGACAGCACCGCCGTCGGGCAGTTGGTGCTCTACCTGCGTGCCGGCTACTTCGTCCAGTGGTACCACTCGGGCGACGTCGGCACCTACGGCACCACCCTGCAGACCGCGATCCGCGCCGCGTTGGACGCCTTCTTCGCCAGTGCCCACTCGCGTGACGTCAGCTCGGCCAACGCGGCCATCCTGGGCGAGGCCGTCACCCTGATCGACAGCGCCCAGGAGAACATCCGCTACCTGTGGGTGGTCAAGCAGTTGTTGAACGACTACGTCAGCGCCACCTGGAACCCGGCCGGCATGGCATGGGCGGTGAACCCGGCGTTCACCGTACTGTTCCGCGGCCACCAGCTGACCGGCTTCGAGGCGGCCGTCGAGGCCGACCCGAGCGTGCTGGACGCGCTGTCCGGCTTCGTGGCCCGCAACGAGGACCAAGTCGGCGGCGACTACGGCGTGTTGGAGTACAACTCCACCAAGGAGCTGGGTCGCTTCCTGCAGTACCCCGGGCTCCAGGCCAAGGTCCGTCCGCTCGCCCAGGCGCTGGCCGCGCAGGCCGCGCCGAGCGGCCGCATGGTCTACCAGTGGGCCGCGGTGGCCGAGTCGGTCGGCTACTACGACGCCGCCAACTGCTCGTACTACGGCACCTGCAACGCCTCGGACCAGCTCAAGTCGGGTGTGCTGAAGGTGGACTACACCTGCAGCCCGAGCATCAGGCTGATCGCGCAGGCGCTGGACAGCACCCAGCTCACCACCGCGTGCACCAGCCTGACCGGCCAGGACGCGTACTTCCACTCTGTGGTCCGGGACAACGGCCCGGTCAAGGACGACCACAACAACACCATCGAGGTCGTGGTCTTCCACTCCTCCTTCGACTACCAGGTGCTCGCCGCCGCCATCTACGGCATCGACACCAACAACGGCGGCATGTACCTGGAGGGCGACCCGGCCGCCGTCGGCAACCAGCCGCGCTTCCTCTGCTACGAGGCCGAGTGGGCCCGCCCGGCGTTCCAGATCTGGAACCTCAACCACGAGTACACCCACTACCTGGACGGCCGCTTCGACATGTACGGCGACTTCAACGCCGGGATGTCCACCCCGACCGTCTGGTGGGTCGAGGGCTTCGCCGAGTACGTCTCCTACTCGTACCGCCAGGTCACCAACGACGGCGCCGTCGCCGCGGCCGCCCGGCACACCTACAAGCTGAGCGACCTCTTCGACACCGTCTACGGCGACCAGGAGCGGGTCTACCGCTGGGGCTACCTCGCCGTCCGCTACATGCTGGAGCAGCACCGCGCCGACGTGGACGCCGTGCTCGCCAAGTACCGGGTGGGGGACTGGAACGGTGCCCGCACCCTGCTCAAGACCACCCTCGGCACCAGCTACGACGCCGACTTCGACAGCTGGCTGACCGCCTGCGCGAACGGCGCCTGCGCCGCCACCCCGACCGTCCCGCAGGTGCCCGAGTGCACCGCCGCCGACACCCGCCAACTGGGCGCGAACTGCGGCCGCAGCAACGTCGCCGCCACCACCGGCAACTACGCCCACTTCTACCTCCTGGTGCCGGCCGGCACTCAGCAGGTGAAGATCACCACCAGCGGTGGGACGGGCGACGCCGACCTCTACTACAACCCCGGCAGCTGGGCGTACACCAACGCCTACGCGGCACGCTCGGCGGGCCCGGGCAACTCCGAGACGCTGACCGTCACCAACCCGCCAGCCGGGTACGTCTACTTCAGCCTCTACGCCCAGCAGGGCTTCAGCGGGGTGAACGTCACGAGCCAGTTCTGATCGGCCCGGCGAACCGCCCCGGCACCCCGCCGGGGCGGTTCCGTGCGCCCGGGGCCGGCTGTGCTCCGGCGGTCACTCGCCGATCCGCACCAGCGCCAGGGTGATGTTGTCCGGCCCGCCCTCCTCGATCGCCGCCTTCCACAGCTCGAACGCGGCCCTCCCGTCGGCCTGCTCCGACCCCTCGTACTGCCGGGCGAGCAGCTCGGCCAGCTCCCCCTCGGGCACCGGGTCGGTCAGCCCGTCGCTGCACACCAGGTAGCGGTCGCCGGTGGCCAGCGGCGCGGCCCGCACATGCGGCTCGACGAAGGTGAGCCCGAGCGAGCCGCCCAGGGTCTGGGTGACCACCGAGGTGGTGCGCCGGCCGGGCGGCAGCGGCGGGCTGTCGTCCACGCTGACCCGGTGCAGCCCGTCCCCGGTGATCCGGTAGACCCGGCTGTCGCCGACGTTGAAGGCCACCGCCTGCTCGGGCAGCAGCACCAGCCCGGCGACCGTGGTGCCCATCGCGGCCAGCTCCGGCGCCCCGGCCGCGGCCGCGTACACCGCCCGGTTGCACTTCTGCAGCTCCTCCCGGACGGCCTCCTCGCCGTCCAGTCCGCCCCCGGCGACGGCCAGCCGGCGGGCGACCAGGGCGCTGGCCACCTCGCCGCCGGGGTGGCCGCCCAGGCCGTCGGCCACCGCGACCACGCAGGGCGGGCCGAGCGGGAAGAGCAGGGTCTGCGGGTTGGTGGTCACGGTGGCGCAGAGCGTCCACGGCCCGACCGTGAGGCTGTCCTCGTTGCGCTCCCGCACCAGGCCCTCGTGGCTCAGTGCGCTCACCGCGATGTACGGCGCCATCGTTCGCCGCCTTCCGGAGACCTCCTCCCATTGTCGGTGCCCCGCCTTCCGTTGTCGGCCGGAACGGCGGGAGCGCCGGGGCGGCGGGGAATAGCGAGCCACATCCGGATGCTAAGATGGTTGAAAGTTGAACGATCTGGAACCATCTGGAGTGTGGTGAGCAGCATGCAGTTCGGAATCTTCACCGTCGGCGACGTCACCCCCGATCCGACCACCGGCCGCACCCCGAGCGAGCACGAGCGGATCAAGGCGATGACGGCCATCGCGCGCAAGGCCGAGGAGGTCGGCCTGGACGTCTTCGCGACCGGCGAGCACCACAACCCGCCGTTCGTCCCGTCCTCGCCGACGACCATGCTCGGCTACATCGCCGCGCAGACCGACCGCATCATCCTCTCCACCTCGACCACGCTGATCACCACCAACGACCCGGTGAAGATCGCCGAGGACTTCGCGATGCTCCAGCACCTCGCCGAGGGCCGGGTGGACGTGATGACGGGCCGCGGCAACACCGGCCCGGTCTACCCCTGGTTCGGCAAGGACATCCGGCAGGGCATCCCGCTCGCGGTCGAGAACTACGCGCTGCTGCACCAGCTGTGGCGCGAGGAGGTCGTGGACTGGCAGGGCCGCTTCCGCACCCCGCTGCAGGGCTTCACCTCCACCCCGCGCCCGCTGGACGACGTCCCGCCGTTCGTCTGGCACGGCTCGATCCGCAGCCCGGAGATCGCCGAGCAGGCCGCCTACTACGGGGACGGCTTCTTCGCGAACAACATCTTCTGGCCCAAGGAGCACTTCCGGAAGCTGGTCAACCTCTACCGCGAGCGTTACGCCCACTACGGCCACGGCACGCCCGAGCAGGCGATCGTCGGTCTCGGTGGGCAGGTGTTCATGCGCAGGAACTCCCAGGACGCGGTGCGCGAGTTCCGTCCGTACTTCGACAACGCGCCGGTGTACGGGCACGGGCCGTCGCTGGAGGAGTTCACCGAGCAGACCCCGCTGACCGTGGGCAGCCCGCAGGAGGTCATCGAGAAGACGCTGACCTTCCGCGAGACCTTCGGCGACTACCAGCGCCAGCTGTTCCTGATGGACCACGCCGGCCTGCCGCTGAAGACCGTGCTGGAGCAGCTGGACCTGCTCGGCGAGGAGGTCGTGCCGGTGCTGCGCGAGGAGTTCGCCAAGGGCCGCCCGGCCGGGGTGCCGGACGGGCCGACCCACACCGCGCTGGTCGCGGCCCGCGACAGGAAGGCCCGCGAGGAGAAGGGCGACGAGGAGAAGGCGGAGGTGGCCAAGTGACCGTGTTCAAGCTGGCGGTGGTGAGCGCCGGGCTGGGCAAGCCGTCCTCGACGCGCCTGCTGGCGGACCGGCTCGCCGAGTCGACCGTGCGTCAACTCGCCATGGCAGGCCGGGAGGTGGAGGTCGCCGTGGTCGAACTGCGGGACCTCGCCGTGGACATCGCCAACAACTTCGTCACCGGCTTCCCGGCCGCCGCGCTGCGCGAGGCGATCGACACGGTGACGGAGGCGGACGCGGTGATCGCGGTGACGCCGATCTTCACCGCCTCCTACAGCGGCCTGTTCAAGTCCTTCTTCGACGTGGTCGACCAGGACGCGCTGACCGGCAAGCCGGTGCTGATCGCCGCCACCGGCGGGACGCCCCGGCACTCGCTCGCCCTGGAGCACGCCGTCCGGCCGCTGTTCAGCTACCTGCGCGCGGTCGTGCTGCCGACCGCCGTGTACGCGGCCACCGAGGACTGGGGCGCGGCGGGCGACGCGCTCACCGACGGCCTGCCGGGCCGGATCGACCGCGCGGCGGGCGAGCTGACGGCCCTGCTGGCCGGCCGCGGCCCGGCGGCGCAGTACCAACGGCTGAGGGACTCGCTGCCCGAGCAGGTGGTGCCCTTCGCCGAGCAGCTGGCGGCGCTGCGGGGCTAGCCTGGACCGCACCAGGGGCGGACCACCCCAACGGCCCTGTCGGAGCACCCTCCGGCAGGGCCGTTCGGCTGTGTGTCGACCATGCCGAACTGTCCGCTATGCGATGTAATCATTGGCATGATCAGATTGGCGCTGATCCATCACGTTCTGCGCACACCGCTGCGGGGGTGCCCGTCGTGAGTCGGTTGCGTGAGGCGGACGACTGCTGCACCTGCGGGCCGCCCGGATGGACCCTTCAGGAGTCGTTGACGTTCCGCGTCCCACACGGGAGAGGCGGCCGTGGCCCTCGGCGGACCGGTGGCGACGCCCGCGGACGGCCCCCGGGCCCCGGCCGCCGGAAAGGGTACTGAGTTCCTTTACCAGGGGTACTGAGTGCCGTAAGCTCTCGGTGGAGCCTCTGACGCCAGTCGAAGAGAGCCGACACGGCATGCCGGTCCAGGTGGCGCTTGCGGCGCGTGGGTCGCGGCCGGGCCGGACTTGGCACTCAGTACCCTCGGCATGACCTGAGGCCATGGATCCAGTGCACCCGTGCACCCGTGACAGGAGATACCGCTCATGAGCTTGAGGATCGTCGTCTGTGTGAAGTACGTGCCGGACGCGACGGGTGACCGTCGTTTCGCGGACGACCACACCACCGACCGGGAGGGCGTGGACGGCCTCCTGTCGGA
>NZ_JBSFJV010000060.1:0-52333 GCF_053598235.1 Kitasatospora sp. NPDC001159 | reverse complement strand
CCTGGACCTGACGGGCCACACCGTCGTCCCCGGCTTCGTCGACCTGCACGTCCACGGCGGCGGCGGCGCCTCCTACGCCTCCGGCATCGCCCCCGCGGCGGTCGACCCGGCCGGACCGGTGTCGCGACGATCACCCGCAGCCACCGGCGTGACCGAAGTCCAGACTGCGCGCCGGCATCGGCGCTGCCATCACCAACAGGTCCGGGTCGGTGAGCAGAAGTTCGAGGTCGATGTAATCCGGCCATGCCGGGTCGGTCGCAGCGATGTCGATGGTCGTCGTTTCCATGGTGGCCTCCGGTTCCGTCTCGCGGATTTCCTGGTCGCGAGAAGAGAATCCGCCCGGTGGCTATGACGTCCCTATGAAGGTCCTGCGGCCCGGCGGCGGTCTCCCGACAGCCGCCCTATAGAACTCCTATGGGCCGCTCGGGCAACGTCCCGACGTGGACACCAGCATCAGGGACGTGATCGTGCTCGGCAGTGGGCCGGCGGCCTGGATGAGCGCGGCCTATCTCGGCCGGGAACTCCAGGGCACGGTTTCCGTGACGGTTCTCGAAGAGCCGGAGAGCGCGGTCGGGAACAGCGTGGAAACAGTGCTCCCGTCCTTCTCCGGGGCGTTTCTGGACGTTGTCGGAATCGCCGAGCACGACTGGGTGCGGGCCTGCGCGGCGACCTTCCGCACGGCCGACCGCTACGTGAACTGGCGGACGGCGGGCTCCGCCGAAGCACGCCCCCGCGTGCTGCCCGGAGCCCGGCCCGATGCGTTCTACCACTCGTTCGGGCTGCTCCCAGAGCACGACCGGCTACCGCTCTCGCACTACTGGCAGCACCGCCGGCACCGTGGGGAGACCGCGGAGCCCTTCGACTACGCCTGCTTCCGCGAGCCCCCGCTGCTGGACGCCCGCCGCTCCCCGTGCTGGTTCGACGGTCGGCCCGCGACCCGCTACGGCTGGCACGTCGACCGCCGGGTGCTCACGGGCTTCCTGCGCCGGTACGCGACCGCCCGGCCCGGGGTGCGGCGGGCCCGCGGTGCCCTGGCCGGGGTCGAACGGGACGGGCAGCACGACGTGGTGGCGCTGCGCACCACCGTCGGCGAGCGCCTGAGCGGCCAGCTGTTCCTGGACTGCACCCCCGGGCGCCGCCTGATCGGCGAGGTCCTGGCCGAGCCCTTCCTCGACCTGCGTGGGCAACTGCCCTGCGATGCCGCGGTGTCGGTGGACGTCCCGCAGCCGGACGCCCGCCGCCTGGGCATCGAGCCGCACAGCACGCTGCTCGCGATGCCGGCCGGGCGGGCCGGGCTCCACCCGGTGCTGGGCCGCGCGGGCGCCGACTACGTCTACGCGCGGGAGTTCGCCACCCGCGACGATGCGGCCCGGGACCTCTGCCGGCTCTGGGGCCTGGATCAGGAGCGGACCGAGGTCCACCACCTGGAGCAGCAAGCGGGCCGGGTGCGCCGCGCCTGGGTGCGCAACTGCGTGGCGGTCGGCCCGGCGGCGGGTGTGCTGGAGCCCGGTACGGCGGGCGGACTGCACCTGGTGGTCCGCACGCTCCAGTTGCTGGTGGGCCACTTCCCCGCCGGGCCGCCCCGCCCGGTCCTGACCGAGCGCTTCAACCGGGCGGTGGCCTGTTCGTTCGACGAGGCGCGGGACTTCGTCCAGATCCGCTACGCCTGCTCACCGCGGACGGACACGCCGTTCTGGCGCGCGGCCCGGGAGCTGTCCCGCTCCGGCGGGGTGCGGACCAGGATCGAGCTGTACCGTGCCGGGCTGACCGCCGGATCGGTGCTCGCGGAGGAGGCCCGCTACTACGGGCACAGCCGGGAGGAGCCGATCAGCCCGTGGAGCGACTCCGACTACTACTGCGTCCTGTCCGGCCTCGGCCTGGAGACCGACGGCCCGCCACCCGCCCTCGCCCATCGGCCCGAATCGGTCCGCGGCGCCGAACCGGTCTTCGAACGCGTCCGGCGCCAGCAGCGGAACCTTCTGGACACCCTGCCCGACGCCTACGCGTGCCTGCGCCGGCTGCACGCGGGGTGAAACGCCGAGAGAGGCGCCCCCGGCGGGGGCACCTCTCTCGGCCGGACGGGTCGTCCGGGCTCAGCTGTTGATCAACCGGGTGAACACGACCGTGTCGAAGACGTCCTCCATCCGGACGGCCCGGCCGTCGCGGAACGTCCAGGAGTGGATGAACGGCAGGGTCTCGGTGCGGCCGCTCAGCGCGGTGACGGCGCGGACGCCGAACACCACCACGCGGTCGCCGGAGTGGATGAACTCCTGCGGTTCGAGCCGCATGCCGCCCAGCACGGTCGGGACCTTGGCCAGGAAGTCCAACACCCCCTGGTGGCCGGTCTTGGTACCGCCCAGCCCGTACTCGGCGAGGCCCTCCGGGTGGACCCATTCGATGCCCGGGTCCATGGTCGCCAGCAGCGCGGCCACGTCCCGGTCGTGGAACGCCCGGTAGGCGGCGTGGACGACGGCGAGGTTGGCGTTCTCTCGGGGCACGTGCGGGCTCCTCAGTGCTGGACGTGCGCGGACCCGGCGTGCTCGGGTCGCAGACGATCGGGGTGGAGGGCCGCGAGGGTCCGGCGGATGCCCTCGCGCCAGTCGACCTCGCACGGGCCGGTCAGCCGGCGGCGCAGCGTGGGGTCGAACTGGTACGTCTCCCGGGTGACTTCGCTCGGCACCAGCTGGGCGGGCACCCCGGTCAGCTCCTCCAGGTAACGGACGCAGTCGGTGATCCCGACCGCCTCGTCCCCGCCCCAGTTGACCAGGGTCGCGGGCACCGAGGCGGCCTCCCAGAGCCGGGGCACCTGTCGGACGATGTCACTGGTGTAGATGGGCGAGCACCAGTTCTGGCCCTCCAACGGCACCGGGATGGGCTGGCCAGCGAGCATCCGCTGGAAGTACAGCATCGGGACACCGCCGTACCCCCCGGGGCCGTAGGCGATGTTGAGCCGCGCGATGGTGGTCGGCAGGCCGAGCACCCGGGCCATGGCGCGCACGGCCCCCTCGGTCGCGATCTTGCCGACCGGGTAGGCCGGCAGCCAGTCCGCGACGCCGTCCACCGGATCGTCCTCGGTGTAGGCGTGGTCGAGGGTCTGCCGCGCGTACAGCGCGCCGGTCGACACGAACAGGAAGGCCTCGGCGGTGCGGCAGTGCGCCATCAACCGGCCGGTGGCCGTGGTGTTGACGTCGATCGTCCGGTTGAAGTCGCCGTCGTCGCCGCGCCGGACCGCGGAGTGGATGACGTGGGTGAAGTCCTCCGGCAGGCCCTTGAACGCGTGCTCGGAGTCGTCCTCCATGTCCCACCGCCAGGTCGTGACGCCCCGCGCCCGAAGTTCGTCCGCCACCCCCGGGGTGCCGAAGCGGCCGATGCACCAGACGTCGTTCTCCGCGGCGAGCGCCTCCGCGACCGGCCGTGCGACCTGACCGGTGCCGCCGGTCACCAGGATCTTCTTGCCCCTCACTTGCCCTCTCCCATCGCCCGGTCGAGCTCCTTGCGTAGAATCGCCTGGAAGGCGGCCACGTGCTGCGGGCCCATCAGGGTGTAGTGCTCTCCCGGCACCTCCACGTACCGGTTGGCGCCCTCGGTGAAGTCGTCCCAGCGGCGCAGCTCGTTCGTCAGCCAGTCCTCCTTCGTGCCCCGCAGCGGGTCGGCGTAGAGGACCGTCATCGAGCGGACCGTGCCGCTCGGCCGGTACGACTGGCCCAGGCCGGTGAGCCGGTCGGCCAAGTCCGCCCAGGCGGCGAACTTCTCCTGGTCCAGGTCGAGTTCGGCGATCCGGGCGGGCGGCGCGAGTGCCAGCAGACGGGCCAGCTGCTCCTCCTGCGGCAGACCGCGCAGCTGACCGGGCAGCTCGCGGGACTGCTTCTTGTCGATCAGGGCCATGAAGAACGCCAGGTTGACTGCGGTCTCGATGAAGTCCAGCTCGTCCATCCGGTACTTGATGTGCGGCGGCAGGTTGAAGCTGCCGACGAAGTCGACCCGCTCACCCTGCTCCTCCAGCACCTTGGCGATCTCGAAGGCCACCGCGGCGCCGAAGGAGTAGCCGGCGACGGCGTACGGGCCGTGCGGCTGCCGGGCCCGGATCGCGGCGACGTACGTGTCGACCATCTGCTCGAAGGTCCGGAACGGCTTCTCGCCCTCGTTGAACCCCCGGGCCCGCAGGGCGTAGAACGGCCGGTCCCCCACGAAGTACTGGGCCAGGTTGACGAAGACCAGTACCTCGCCGACCCCCGGGTGGACGCAGAACAGCGGCGTCTTGTCCCCGCTCACCTGCATCGGCACGATCGGGTCGTACGCCGTATCACCCAGCCCCCGCCGCTGGGTGAGCCGGCTCGCGAGCGAGCGGACGGTCGGTGCGGTGAGGACGGTGATGATCGGCAGATCCCGCACGCCCAACCGTTCCGCCACCTGACCGCGCAGCCGCAGGATGTCCAGCGACGTGCCGCCCAGGTCGAAGAAGCTGGCGGTGGCGCTGATCCGGGCCGGGTCCGTGTCGAACAGCTCGGCGTAGATCCCGGTGAGGATCCGTTCCGTCTCGCCCTCCGGCGCGGCGTACCCGCCGAGTCGGCGCTGCGTCAACTCCTCGGCCTCGCACCGTTCCCGATCGAAGCCGCCGGCCTCCAACCGCTTGCGCATCAGCGCCCGCTGGATCTTGCCGAGACTGGTCTTCGGGAAGGCGTCCATCGGCAGCGGCAGGATCAGGGCCGGCCGGAACCCCCAGGTCATCACCGTGGTGCTGCGGATCGCGGCCAGCGTCCGGTAGCGGCCCGCCTCGTCCCCGTCGGGCAGCGAGCAGTGGAAGGCGATCACCAACTGCTCGGTGTCGCTGTCGGCCGGACGGGTGGGGAACGCGGCGACGTAGGAGGGGCTGACCCCGTCCAACTGCTCCAGCACGGTCTCCAGTTCGTGGCTGAAGTAGTTGACGCCGTTGACGATGACGCTGTCCTTGCTGCGCCCGACCAGGGTGAGCCGTCCCTCGTCGATCCGGCCGAGGTCACCGCTGCGGAACCAGCCGTCGGCGGTGAAGGCCTCCTCGGTCGCCGCCTCGTTGTTGTGGTAACCACGGGTGATCATCGGGCCGTTGAGCTGGAGCTCGCCGACCTCGCCCTCGGGCAGCGCACGGTCGTCGGCGTCGGCGACCCGGATCCGCAGCCCGGACACGGGGGTGCCCAGGTTCGCGAACTCCTGGCCCTCGTCCGACTGCGGGAAGGCGAGCGAGTAGATGCTGCCGGCGCAGGTCTCGGTCATGCCGAAGGCGGGCCACAGCGCCGCGGAGTTCAGGCCGTACGGCTCGTACCGCTCCAGGAAGGTGCGCCCGGTCGCGCAGACCACCGCCTCACCGCCGCTGACGATGTGCCGCAGTCGGCTCAGGTCGAGCCGCTCAAGGTCCGCCTCCGGCATCCGGTCGGCGGCGGAATTCAGCATTCCGAGCAGGAAGTTGGGGGTGAACGTCATGGTCACCCGGTGCTCGGAGACCAGCCGCAGGAACTCCAGCGGCTCCCCGAGGACGACCTGGGCCGAGGCGTGGACCTGACGGCAGCCGACCGACAGCGGCAGCAGGTGGCACTCCAGCAGCGCGGCGACGTGGTCGAAGGAGACCCAGTTGAGGGTGGTGTCCGCCTCGGTGAGCCGGTGGTACCCGTTCTTCCCGGCCATGGACGCCAGCAGGTTGGCGTGGCTGAGCTCGACCGCCTTGGAGTTTCCGGTCGACCCGGAGGTCAGGACGAGGACCGCGACGTCCTCCGGCGCGGCCCGGTGCGGCTCACCGGCGGGCTCGTCCCCGCCCTGGTGCAGGGCGTCGGTGGTGGTGACCGTCAGGCCGTCCACCGGGGGCAGTTCGGCCGCCAGCGCCGCATCGGTGACCACCAGCGGCTTGTCCAGGAGTGCGTCCACATGAGCGAGTTGGGCCGCCCAGCGGTTCCGGTCGGCGCGCAGCGGCGCCATCGGGCACGGCACGAAGCCGCCGAGCTGAGAGGCCCAGAACGCCGCGAGGAAGTCCGCAGGGTCTTCCAGTAGCAGCACGACCTTGTCTTGCGGCCGCAGTCCGCGGGCCCGTAGTCCGGTCAGCAGCCGGTGCGCCTCCTGCAGCAGTTCGACGTGGCTCTGGTCGCGGTGTCCGTCGTCGGAACCGCCGGTGCAGTAGCGCGGGCCGTTCGCCGGCTGCCGCTCGGCGGCCCTGAGTAGCAGATCGACGATGGTCCAGGGATGTTTCGTCACGGTTTCTCCTAAGCGTGGCTCTCGTGGTGCCGGGGGGTCGAGCGGGAGAAGTCCCGCGCCCGGACGAGCGGGCAGGGCGGTGAACCATTGAGCAGGGGAAGGCGTGAGGCCCCTGTTGGTCGTGGGGCCGTTGCGGTCGAAACCGTAGGCGGAGTCCCGCCTGGTGGGACGGGGGCTGGCCTGAAGAGACGTGCGGTGCTACGGCAGGTGATGGATGTGTAGCCGCGGGTACCGGAAGCGGAGGGCGGGCGCATCGATTCCGCCGCTGATCGGCATCTTGTTGTCGTGATGACCGTGGGGTGGTGCATTGCGGAACTGCTCTGTTATAAGCACCCAAATCGCGGTGGCAGGAGTCTCGTTGACGGAAGATGATCGTTCGAACTAGAGTGTGATTGATCTTTGTCCCGTTCGCGCGCCTCCTGTCAGAATGGGCATTCCGCTCCGGATGGCAGGTGCTTTCGGCTTCGCTGGAGCGTGCGCAACGGATGAGCGCGGGATGGATCAACGGGGGCTAGGAACAGTGGGTGTCAGGACTTTAACGACCGGATCGGGAGCCGAACTTCCGAAGGTGCACGCGGAGCGTGTCGAGGAGACCTTGTTACAGGCCAGGGCGCTGATCGAGTCGACGGTCTCGCTGCACCGCCGACGGAGCGACGGGCCGGCAGCGGTGTCGCGCACCGACGCCGAGGTGGTCGGCGAGGCCGTGGAGCAGTTGATCACCGGCGCCCGCCGCTCGGTGAGCCTGGCGCTCGTCGCGAACGGTAAGTTCGCCGTCGAGGCGCGCCGGGTACTGGCCCGGCTCCCGGAGGAGGGGCCCGCTCAAACCGGCCCCGCGGTGCGGGTGCTCTGCGTGGGCTCGGCCACCGAAGGCGCCGTCGACCTGCTGGCGAACCTGTACCTGCCGCAGACCGAAGTACGGGTGACCGAGACCGATCTGCGCGAGGTGCTGATCGTCGACGGCCGCGGCGCGCTGGTCCGCTCCGGAGCCGGGCGCGCCGGCGGGGACGCCGTGAACGTCAACGACCCCGCCGTGGTGCGCGCCCTCGATCTGCTCTTCGCCGGAGCCTGGTCGCGCGCCCGGCCGCTGGACCGCCACCTGAGCCTCAGCCCGCGCCTCGACAGCGATCAGACGCGGAGCGTCCTGAAGATGCTCCGGGGAGGCCACACCGACGAGGTCGCCGCGCAGGAGCTGAACGTCTCGCTGCGAACCTACCGCCGCCACGTGGCGGAGATCATGCGCGAGCTCGGCGCCAACTCACGCTTCCAGGCGGGGTTCAGAGCGGTCGAGCTGGGGCTGCTGTCCAACGCGGGGTGATCGGCGCGGGCCCCGTCCGTACACCGCCGGGCGGGGTCCGCGCGCGGACTGTCAGCAAGTCGACGGAGAGGGTTGGGGCACAGTGTCGGAACGGGCCGTGGACGAGCTGGAGGAGGCCCTGCTCGGGGTGAGCGCGCTGATCGAGTCGACGGTCGCGATGAACCGCGACCGCTACTCCACCGATCGGCTCATCACCACGATCACCGGCCCCTACCGGAAGGTCCTCGCCACGGCGGAGGAGATGATCACCGGCGCCCGGTTGAGCATCGACATCGTGCACGCCCGACGGGTCCAGGAGGAGGAGCGGACGGAGCGCTCCGAGCGGGGGCTCCTGCGCCAGGCGGACCCGTCCGTCCCCGTCCAGTTGCTCAGCTCCCCCGAACTGCTCGACGAGGGCTTCGTCCGCGAACAGCTCAACACGCCGAACCCGGTGGCGATCCGGGTGGCCCGGGTCCCCCCGCTCCAGGCGATCATGGTCGACCGGGAGGCGGCCCTGGTGGTCACCGGCATCGCGGTCAACCGGCGGGCCGCGGTGATCCGGGTGCCCGAGGTGATCCACACCCTGCACATCCTCTTCGACAACGTCTGGCGGGGCTCCGTGCCCGCCGGCGAGCGGATCGTCTTCGGCGACCGTGCCCGGGCGGCCTTCGCGCGCCAGATCCTCGGCGCGCTGCGGGCCGGGGTCACCGACGAGGTCGCCGCCCGCGACCTCGCTATCTCGGTGCGCACCTACCGGCGCTACGTCGCCGAGATCATGACCCTGCTCGGCGCCAACTCCCGTTTTCAGGCCGGGGTCCGCGCGGCTGAGCTCGGCCTGCTGCCGCCGAGCCGGCCCGGCTCCGGATGACCGGACCGGGACGCTCGGCGGCATCTTCCTGACAACGCCGTTGTTGCGCCCTCCGGCCCGCTGCGAGACTTCCGGCGAGGAGCGGTGTGAACCCACGTCGCCAACCCGGCTGCCCGGTCGTCGCATCGTCGCGGCCGACCGCAGGAGGGCCGATCGTGCAGCGGGTGGACTTCCGGGTCCTCGGTCCGCTCGACATCCGGGCGGCCGGCCGGTCAATCCAGCTGCACGGAGCCCGTCAACGCACCACCATGGCGGTGCTGCTGCTCGCCCCGAACCGAGTGGTCTCGGTCTCCGCGCTCGCCGACGCGCTGTGGCACGGCCGGCCGCCCGCCACCGCACGCAACCAGGTCGCGATCTGCATCTCCGCGCTGCGCAAGACCTTCAAGGCGCAGATCGGGACCGACGGAATCCTGATCACCCGTCACCCCGGCTACCTGCTGCACACCGAGGGCCACCGGATCGACGCGGTGGAGTTCGAGCGGCTCGTCACCGAGGGGCGGGACTTCACCCGGCGCGGGCGGCCGGACGAGGCGAGCCACCGGTTCGAGGAGGCGCTGGCGCTGTGGCGCGGACCTGTGCTGGAGGGCATCCAGGCCGAGCGGGTCGAGGCGGAGGCCTCCCGGCTCACCGAGCTCGGCCTCACCGTCTACGAGGAGCACACCGGCATCCGGCTCCAGCAGGGCCGGCACCGTGAACTCATCGGTGAACTGCGGTCCTTCCTGCGCGCCCGGGCCCGGGCGCGTCACACCCAGGGGTCGTCGGCCATCAGGTCGGTCCCGGTGGTGGCCGCCGGTCCCGGGGCGGCGGAAGCGTGGTGCGAGCTGTTCCCGGCTGCCGGGAGGGCGACCGTCGCGGCGCCGGCGACGGCGAGCAGCAGGGCGGCGCGGGCCACCTGGTGGGCGAGGCGGGCGCGGGTCGTGGCGGTGATCGTGGTGCGGTTCATCGGATCCTCCTCGGATGGTCGGGGGGCTTGCGGGCCTACTCCCCTGATGCCGAGAACGCTACGGACGTGTGCTTTGGAGGCCGTTTCGATTCTCTTTCACAGGTTGTTTCCGGGTTTGTCGGTCTGCTCGCCCGGCTCGTCGCCCTCGGCGTGCGAGGTGATCAGCTCGGTCAGGACGTCGATGTACGCGGCGAGGACCTCGCCCCACGGCGTGTCGCTGGCCTGGAGGTGGGCCACTTCCTCGGCCTCGTGATCCTGCTCGATCTGGGTCAGCACGGAAAGCGGGTGGGGGATGCGAACGGGGTCGAGCTGGTTGTTGTCCATAGCTCCTCCTGAATGCGGCACGTGTCCCTGGTGCGACCCCCGTCCGGATCATTATCGGCAACCGGCCTATGAGGCGCCTTGAGCCGACCTGTACTGAGACATCGGAACGCGCACACCGTTCCGGACGCCGCTCGTGATCCTCCGTCAGATCGTCGTCGGCCGAACCGACACCGTCCCCGCTCCTGGACGGGGGCCAGGGGCGGGCCGCTGTGTCCGCGTGCGGTTCCCCAAGACTTCCCCTCGATCCTGTGCCCGTTCCGTACAGATCCGGCGGGTTGTGCGCACGCCCCTCCACCCCTCCGTTCCTCCTGGTGGGAGGCGGCGGAACTGCCGCTATGCTGTCCGGCGATCTTCGGACGGTATGACGGGGAATCGGGGGAGCAGCATGGGCAGCGACGGCGCCGGGACGGGGTTCAGCGCGCATCCGGAGAAGCTCGGGGACGCGGGTGACCAGCTGATCGCGGCGGGGCAGGACGTCCGCTCGGTCAAGGACGCCCTGGGCAAGTTGAACATGTCGGACCCGGCGGTGCTCGGAGAGTACGCGGGTGACGCGGCCAAGGCCTTCTGGTCGGCGTGGCAGGACGAGCTCGGGGTGAACCTCGACGCGCTGACCGACCTCGGCGGCAAGGTGCACACCACCGCCGCCAACTACGCCAAGACGGATGGCGGCGTCGAGCAGCAGTACCAGAAGCAGGGGGCCTGACCGTGCCCGACCACGACCTCAATCCGCTCGGTACCGACCCGGGCAGCCAGCGGCAGCAGGCCGAGTCGCTGAAGAAGACCATCGACGAGTCGCACGGCATGTGGGGCGCGGGCGACCTGAAGTACGCCGTCCACGACGCGCTGCAGCTGTCCGCCCCCAAGGGAGACTCCGGCAAGGTCGGCGACCTCGCCGCCGCCTACTACAAGGCGGTCGGCCAGCTCGACCAGATCCAGGCCAAGGTGGGACGGGTCGGCTCCCAGCACCTGCCGGACGCCTGGACCGGGCAGGTCGGTGAGAAGGCCGCCGAGGTGGTCAAGGCCTCCGCCGACGACCTTTCGCGCTGCCGCGACGCGATGGAGAAGGGCCGGCAGCAGCTCAGCACGCTGGCCACCGCGCTGGGCGAGGCGCAGACCCTGCACGGGCAGGGCGCCGCGCCGCTGAGCGAGGCGCTGAAGCTGCTGCACGACATCACCGTCGGTGGGGCGCCGGACCCGTTCAACTGGGACGACGACAAGATGCACCGCGCCCACGCCAAGGCGAAGGACGGCATCAAGTCGATCTACGACGCCGCGGTGAAGGCCGAGAACGCGGGCCGCGCCGCCGCCCGTGAGCTGAACGCGCTGGCGGACAAGGCGCTGGCGGGCAGGTTCAAGAACAAGGGACTCGGCGCGGAGGACAAGCTGGTCCTGGTCGACGCCTCCGTCGGCGGCAACGAGGGGGACGGAGGCATCCTGACCGAGGCCAACGCGGTCCGGGCCTCCCAGCTGATGGACCAGATGAGCGACGCGGACCGGGCCCGGTTCGACCAGCTGCTGGCAGGCACCAAGTCCCCGGAGGAGCGCGCCTACCTGATGAAGGCGCTGGCCGCCGGGCACAGCTACGACGAGATCAAGGCCTTCGACGAGCAGATCCACGACCACGCGGGCGATCCCGGGTGGCTGGCGGCGCGGATCTCCCCGGTCCAGCTGGACTCGGCCACGCCCGGCCAGAACGCGACCGGCTACGGCGGCGTGGCGTGGGACCAGGGCCAGCACAACACCTGCGTGGCCGCCTCGACCGTGACCGCCCGGGCGATGGTCGACCCGCTGTTCGCCTTCCAGCTCACCACCGGCGGCCACCCCGGCGACCCGGCCTACGACAACGGGCAGGCCGCGAAGGACCGCTGGGACAAGGAGACGAACCGCGTCTACGACTCCCGCTCCTGGATGCACCTGGGGGCGGACGGGATGTGGGACTGGGAGTCCAAGGACATCGCCAACTCCGAGATCGGCGACCACACCGGGGCCGGCTACAAGAACGTGGACCTGGAGGGGCCGGACCAGCGCAAGGACGTGCTGGCCCAGGTCGAGTCGTCGGTGGACCAGGGCAAGCCGGTGCCGATCTCGGTCAAGAACGACAAGTTCTTCCCGGACGGCCACCAGATGATGATCATCGCGCACCGCGGCGACCAGCTGGAGATCTACAACCCCTGGGGCTACACCGTCTGGGTCAGCGAGGACGACTTCGTCCACAACCACCTGGGGGGCGCCACCCAGGGCGACGAGCTCCCCATCGCCAGCAGCGTCCGGATGCCCAAGTGAGGCCTGAGAGTTGAGCACCGACCACCAGCCCATGAGCGACGACCGGCTGGCCGAGATGGACATCGAGGTCCTGCTGCGCTTCGGCCTGCCGGCCCCCGGCGTGGTCCGCTCCGTGCTGTTCGGCGACGGCGCGGTCGCCGCCGCGATCACCGCCGACCGGCTCGGCGTGCTGCCGCGTGCCGTGGTCTTCCTGGGCGAGGTGGTCCGCTCCGGCGGCACCGGCTTCGCAGCCGAACTTCCCGAGCCGCTGCCCGGCCCGGCGGCCGCCGTGGCCCGGGGCTGGCTGGCGGCGGCCGCCACGGTCGTGCAGGACCCGCTGGGGGACCAGCTGGTCGCCCGCTGGCTCGACGCTGTCGCCGCCGTGCTGGCACTGCGCGTAACCAACCGGGAGTCGAACTCGTGAAGAAGAAGTGGCAGCGGATCCTCCTCGTCGCGGTCGTCCTGCTGGCCGTCGCGGGTGCGGCGGGCGCGGTGGCGATCCACAGGATGGCCGCCGGCAAGCTCGACCACGGCACGGTGTTCACCGCGACCTCGGGTGAACTGTCCGTCAAGCCGGGTCAGTTGTTCTCGGTCGAGGTGAGCGCCCACCGGAATTGGGGTGACATCTGGAGTGCGGCCGACCCGGCCCCCGATGCCGCGGTGGTGCAGACCGTCGGCGACGAGTACGTCCGGAGCGTCGGTCTGGCCAACCTGGGCGGCGCGATCGGCTCGGATTCCGGCGGCCACTACTACTTCGTCTTCCGGGCCGCCCAGAACCCCGGCCGGACCACCGTCACCCTGCACGTGGACTACCGCGACCACACGGGCGGGACGTACTCCGGCGGTCCGGAGCAGACCAGGCGCCAGTTCACCGTCAACGTCGGCTGAGCCGTCACCGGTTGGGGGTGGGTCCAGGCCCACCCCCAACCGGGGGCTCAGCCGTATTCTGCCGCCCGCCCGCCGTCCCTAACGTGATCACGAGCCGCCCGGAGCACGGGCGGCCGTGGGAGACACGGGGGAGGACGCGGTGCGGGGCAAGGTGCGGGAAACGGTGCACCCGGGGCGAGGGTCCCGTCCGGAAGCGGACGGCGGCGCCCCGGCACTGCGGCTGACGGGCCTGCGCAGGCGGTTCGGCGCGCACACCGCCGTTGACGGCGTCGACCTGGTCGTGCCGAGCGGTTCCTTCTACGGGCTGGTCGGCCCCAACGGCGCCGGCAAGACCACCTCCCTCTCGATGGCCGTCGGCCTGCTGCGGCCGGACGCCGGGAGCTCGGAGATCTTCGGGGTCGACGTGTGGAGCGACCCGGTGCGCGCCAAGTCCCTGGTCGGGGTGCTGCCGGACGGCATGATGCTGCCCGAGCGGCTGACCGGCCCGGAACTGCTGCACTACCTGGGCCGGCTGCGCGGTCTGCCGGCCACGACGGTGGACGCCCGGGCCGAGGAGCTGCTGGCCGTCCTGGAGCTGGACGAGGCCGAGCACACCCCGGTGATCGACTACTCCACCGGGATGCGCAAGAAGATCGGCCTGGCCACCGCACTGCTGCACGCCCCCCGGCTGCTGGTGCTGGACGAGCCCTTCGAGGCCGTCGACCCAGTGTCCGCCGCGACCATCCGGGTCATCCTCCAGCGTTTCACCGCCTCCGGCGGCTCGGTGGTGCTGTCCAGCCACGTGATGGCCCTGGTCGAGCAGCTCTGCGACCACGTCGGCGTGATCGCCGGCGGCCGGGTGCTGGCGGCCGGACCGGTCGACGAGGTCCGCGCCGGGCGCGGCCTGGAGGACGTCTTCGTCGAGCTGGTCGGCGCCCGTACCGGTGGGAAGGAGGGGCTGTCGTGGTTGGCGTCCTGACCGGGATGAAAGTGACCGTCCTGCGACGGTCGATGTCCGGCCCCCGGGCCGCGAGCCTGATCACCGGGGGCGTGTGCGGCGCCCTGGCGGCGGTCGGCACGGCGTTGCTGGGCCTGGTGGACTTCCCCACCCCCGAGGCCGGGGTCGGCACGATCGCCCTGGTGCTGCTGGTGTGGACGGTCGGCTGGGCGGTCGGCCCGACCCTCACCGGCGGTGACCCGACCCTGCGGCTGTCCTACTTCACGCTGGTGCCGCAGCGCCCGGGCAAGCTCGCCCTCGGTCTGCTGGGCGCCTCGTTCGTCGGCATCACCCCGCTGGTCGGCCTGGTCGCCTTCGCGGTGCTGATCGTCTTCGGCGCCGGGCTGGGGCTGCTGCCCGCCCTGGTCGCCGTCCCCGCCGTACTGCTCCAGCTGCTGTTCGTGGTGGTGCTCGCCAAGCTGAGCCTGCAGGGCCTCGGCAGCGTGGCCCGCTCGCGGCTCGGCTGGGAGCTCTCCGCGCTGCTGGTCGGCCTGGTCTGCGGTTTCCTCAACACCGGCTGGTTCAGCATCGGCTTCTTCTTCAAGCTGCTCGGCGGCCACTGGGCCGCCAGCATCGGGACGGTCGTGCGGGCGCTGCCCTCCGGCTGGGCGGTGGTCGCCGTGGACGCCGCCCGGCGCTCCGACTGGGCCCAGGCCGGCGCCTGCCTCGGCGGACTTCTCGCCCTCTGCGCGCTGCTCTTCGCCGCCTGGACCGCCCTGCTCTCCCGGCAGTTGGTGCGCGGCACGGCCGGCGGCGGCCGGTCCACCACCCGGCCCGGCGTCCGGCTGCGGGCCGTCCCGGACAGCCCCGAGGGCGCCGTCCTCGGCAAGGAGCTGTGCCTGTGGGTGCGCGACCCGCGCCGCGCCCGCTTCCTGCGGATCGCCCTGTGGACCGGCCTGTCCACGGGCCTGTTCCCGGTGCTCGGCGGATTCACCACCGTGCTGCCGTGGACCGGCGTGGTCCTCGCCCTGTACGCCGGGGCGCTCAGCTCCAGCCTGTACGGCCTGGACGCCGGCGCGCTCTGGCTGACCCTGGTCGTCCCCGGCGCCGAGCGGATCGACGTCCGGGCCCGGCAGCTGGCCTGGCTGCTGGTCGTCGGCCCGGCTGCCCTGCTGCTCACCGTGGTCGCCACCCTCGCCGTCCCGAACGGCTGGGCCTGGCCCTGGCTGCTCGCCATCCTGCCCGCCGTCCTCGGCGCCGGGGCGGGCCTGACGCCGCTGATGTCCCTGCTCGGCCCGGCGCCGTTCCCGGACCGGCCCGGCGGCAACCCGCTGGACGGCTTCAGCGACGAGAGCGGCGACCAGGCCCGGATGCAGTCCCTGGCCGTCCTGCTGCTCCAGCTCTTCGCCGCGCTGCCCGCCGCCGGTGTCGTGCTGGCGGGCACCCTGCTGCACAGCGCGCCGCTGCGCTGGGCCGGGGTCGTGGTCGGCCTGGGCACCGGGCTGCTGTACGCCTGGTGGGTGGGCCGGGAGGCCCGGCGCCGGCTGGAGACCCGTGGGCCGGAGCTGCTCGACGTGATGCGCAAGGGCGTGGAGCAGGACCTGCTGGACAGCCTCTCCCGCCGTCGCACGACGATCGCCGGCCTGCTGGTGACGGTCGGGGTGCTGAGCACCGCCCCGCAGGGCGGGGTGGCGATGGGGATGTCGCTCCTCGCGCCGACGAACCGGAGCTGGTTCCTCGCCCTGTACCTGCCCTCGGGCTGGCAGGTGCCGGTGGAGGCGGGCTTCATCCTGCTGGGCGCGGTCTGCTTCTTCGGGGTGTACCGGCTGATCCGCGCCAAGCACTCCGCCGCCGGGCCCGTCCCGGCGGACTCCCCGGACTCCCCGGACTCCCCGGACTCCCCGGACTCCCCGGACCTCTCGGACCTCTCGGACCTCTCGGACCTCTCGGACCTCTCGGACCCGGAGGTCGCGCCCGCCGCTCAGGCGCCCTCCGAGCGGACAACGGCCCACTGAACACCGCGCGTTGTTCGGGCCCGGCCCGCCTTGTACCGCCGGCGCGGCGGGCCGGCTGCCATCATGATCATCCGAACTCGACACCCCGGAGCGCCCCGTGAGCACCCCTCGGACCCGAGCCGCCCAGGCGCTGCGCACCGCCGGGAGGGCGCTCGGGCGCCTCGCCGTCCTGACCCTCCTGATCCCGGCCGGGGCGGTGCTGTCCGTGCTCTACCTGGCGTCCTTCCTGCTCTGGGGCTGCCTCGGGATGTTCCCGCTCTTCCCTCTGGCCACCAAGGTGGTCCGCAGCGCCGCCGATGCCGCCCGCTGGGCGTCCGGCCACTGGTCGCAGGTGCCCGTACCGGTGCCCTACCAGCCGCGACCGGCGCTGGAACGCACCCTGCACGGCTGGTTCTGGACCGGCCACGACTACCACAAGAGCCGCTGGTTCGCGGGCATGGCGCGTACCCTCCGCTGGCTCTGGAACGATCCGGCGACCTGGCGCGACGCCCTCTGGGCGATCACCGACCCGCTGGTCGGCGGGGTGATCGCCGCCGCGCCCGTGCTGCTGATCAGCTCCGGCCTGTACGGGCTCGGGCAGCCCCTCGTGCCGTACGACCTGCCGCTCGGCGGCCTGCTCGCCTTCCTCCTCGGCCCGGTCCTGATCGCCGGCGGCCTCGCGCTCGCCCCGCCCGCGCTGCGCCTGCACGGCCTGTGGACCCTCTCCGTGCTCGGCCCCACCGAGCGCTCCCGGCTGGCCCAGCGGGTCGAGCAGCTCACCGAGATCCGGCTCGACGCCACCGAGGCCCAGGCCGCCGAACTGCGCCGCATAGAGCGGGACCTGCACGACGGCGCGCAGGCCCGACTGGTCGCGGTGAGCCTGCGGCTCGGTGCCGTCGCGGCCCTGATCGACCGGGACCCGCAAAGCGCCAAGCAGGTGGTGTCGGACGCCCAGGAGAACGTCACCCAGGCCCTGCAGGAACTGCGCGACCTGGTCCGCGGCATCCACCCGCCGGTGCTCGCCGAACGTGGACTGGCCGAGGGGGTACGGGCGTTGTCGCTGGACGTGCCGCTGAAGGTCGAGGTCCGGGCCGAACTGCCGGGCCGGGCCGAGGCCCCGGTGGAATCGGCGGTCTACTTCGCCGTCAGCGAGGCCCTCACCAACGCCGTCAAGCACGGCGACGCCCGCCACGCCACGGTGGAACTCACCCACGCCGCCGGGCTGATGAGGGCCGAGGTGACCGACGACGGCCAGGGCGGGGCCGACCCCGGCAAGGGCAGTGGTTTGCGGGGCATCCAGCGCAGGCTGGCGGTCTTCGACGGTACGCTCACGGTGACCAGCCCCCCGGGGGGCCCGACCAGGCTGATCGTGGAGCTACCGTGCGTGTTGTCCTCGCCGAGGACCTCGTCCTGCTGAGGGACGGACTGGAACTGCTGCTGCGTGCCCACGGGCACGAGATCGTCGCAGCGGTGGAGAGCGGCCCCGAACTGGCCTCCGCCCTCGCCGAACACCGCCCGGACATCGCCGTGGTCGACGTCCGCCTGCCCCCGACCTACACCGACGAGGGCCTCCAGGTCGCGCTGGCCGCCCGCCGCGAACAGCCCGGCCTGCCCGTGCTGGTCCTCTCCCAGCACGTCGAGCAGCTCTACGCCCGCGAGCTGATCGCCGACGGCACCGGCGGCGTCGGCTACCTCCTCAAGGACCGCGTTTCCAAGGCCGACCAGTTCGTCGACGCCGTCCACACCGTCGCCGCCGGCGGTACGGTCATGGACCCCCAGGTCATCAGCCGCCTCCTCGCCCGCAACGCCTACGACGAGCCGCTCGCGATGCTCACCCCGCGGGAGCGGGACGTCCTGGAGATGATGGCCGAGGGCCGCTCCAACGCCGCGATCGCCCAGCGCCTCCACTTCAGCGAAGGCGCGGTCAGCAAGCACACCTCCAACATCTTCGCGAAGCTGGGGCTCGGCGCCTCCGACGACGACAACCGGCGGGTGCTCGCGGTGTTGGCGTACCTGAACGGGACCCGTGTGGGCTGAGTGCCGCGGCCCCGGGCGGACGGCCGTACGTCGGTACGATCCCTGTACGGGTGGTGCGGAGGAAGAGGCCTCGGACGCGGCCGCGGCCGAGCGGGCGGTGGCCGTGCTGAAGGCGGTGGCCGATCCGTCGCGCTACCGGCTGCTGTGGGCGCTGAGCCGCCGCGAGCTGCCAGTCGGCGAGCTGGCCGAGCTGCTGGGCGCCCATGTCGCGGCGACTTCCCAGCACCTGGCGAAGCTGCCGTACCGGCTACGGAAGCATTGTCCCGGCTAGCCCTTCGGCACGGTCACCTTCAGGTACCTGTGACCGGCTGGTCGCTCTGGGTACTGCAGCCGCCGGCGTCCGAGGGGGGCGGCACCGAGCCGATCCGCAGCCGCCCGCTCAGCCCGGTGCGCGGCGCGTCCACCTCGTCCAGCACGTCGATCCGGTCCGCGCGGGTGTAGACGTTCATCGAGTCGCCGCGCAGGAAGCCGACCAGGGTCAGCCCGCTCTCCTCGGCCAGGTCCACCGCCAGCGAGGAGGGCGCGGAGACGGCGGCGAGCATCGGCACGCCCGCCATCACGGCCTTCTGCACCAGTTCGAAGGAGGCCCGGCCGCTGACCATCAGCACAGTGCCGCGGGCCGGGAGCAGGCCCTCGCGCAGTGCGTGGCCGACCACCTTGTCCACCGCGTTGTGCCGGCCCACGTCCTCGCGCAGGCAGAGGAGCCGCCCCCCGGCGTCGAACAGCCCGGCCGCGTGCAGGCCACCGGTGCTGTCGAAGACCTTCTGGGCGGCGCGCAGCCGGTCGGGCAGCGCCGACAGCAGCTCGGGGGTGACCCGCAGGGCGTCCTCGGCGACGCTCCACGGCGCGGTGGTGCGCACCGCGTCCAGGCTGGCCTTGCCGCACAGGCCGCAGGAGGAGGTGGTGTAGAAGTTGCGCTCCAGCGAGGCGTCCGGGGCGGGCACGCCGTGGGCGAGCACGACGTCCACCACGTTGTAGGTGTTGCCGCCGTCAGCGGTTGCCCCGGCGCAGTAGCGGATCCCGGCCAGGTGGTCGGCGGCGTGCAGCACGCCCTCGCTCACCAGGAAGCCTGCCGCCAGGTCGAAGTCGCTGCCGGGGGTGCGCATGGTGACCGTCAGCGGGCGCCCGCCGACCCGGATCTCCATCGGCTCCTCGGCGGCCAGGGTGTCGGGGCGGTGCGAGGGCACGCCCTTGCGCAGCCGCAGCACCCTGCGCGGTACGGTCACTCGGCCCATCGTCGTCGGCTCCTCGGTGGTGTGCTCATGGCGGACTGTACGGACAATCCTCGCGCGTTCCGGGGCCGGGGCGCCCGGGTGGTCGGCGGCGGGCACGTGGCGGCGGCCGCGTGCGGCGGTGACGGCGAGCACAGCACGCCCACCACCGCCTTGGCGGTGAGCGCGGTCCGGGGCCGGCAAGGACGGCTGACCGCTATCCGCTGTTCCCCGCCGAGTTCCCCACCGACAGCACCACCGCGCTCGCCGCGCCGCCCGGCGTCTCGTAGTTCACCGTGTCCCCGGCGTGGCAGCCCAGCAGCGCCTTCCCGAGCGGACTGTCGTAGGTCACCAGGGTCAGCTCCCGCTCCTCCGCCACCTCCGAGATCTCGACCGTCTCCTCGGCCCCGTCCCCGAACCGCACGGTGACCGTCGAGCCCACCCCCACCACCTCCGTCGACGGCGCCCCGGCCACCTCGGCCTCCCGCAGCCGCCCCTCCAACTCGGCGATCCGCCGGTCCAGCCGCGTCACCTCCGACGCCCGCTGCAACTCGTCCGCCGCATCCGCCCGGTCCCCCACCGGCTCCGCGCCCCGCAGCGTCGCGGCCACCTCCCCCCGCTCCATCCGCAGCTGCGCCAGCTCCTCCCGCACGGCACGCAGCCCCTCGGTACTGATCGGTTCCGGCCCACCGCTCATGGGAAGCTCCCGGGTCTCTCACGGAACGCTCGAACACCGGCCGTCTCCCATTACCCCACCCGCCCTGGTGCCCGGCAAATCCCCAGCGAGAAGCCGCGCCGCGACGACTGGTTCGAGGAAGGCGCTGGGCGCCCCGTGCCAGGAGACGGAGAGGGCCTCGCGTGCGCGTGTGCACGCCACGAAGAGCAGGCTCAGCTCGCCGTTCAGGTCCTCCTGGTGCTGCTGCGGGTCCGTTTCCTCCGGGGTGATCGCGTTGCGCATGGGCACCACGCCCTCGCTCACGCCCGCGACGGCGACGCAGCGGAACTCCAGCCCCTTCATCCGGTGCATGGTCCCGATCCGCACGCCGGGGGACGGCGCGTTGCCGAGCAGGTAGGCGGGCGTCCCGGCCTGCTCCAGGGCTTGGGCGATTTCGCGGCCGAGTTGGACGGTCCGGGCGGCGACGCCGATGTCCTCCGGGCTCACGCCCGCGGTGGTCCACTCCTCGATGCGGGCGACGAGTGCCCGGATCTCCTCGGACTTGTCGACGTGTCCGTGCGTCTCGGGGTGCGCGCCGTGCAGGGTCGAGTGGTAGCCCACGAGGGACTCCTCCCCGCCGTCCATGTCGTCGGGGCGTTCGCCGGTGAGCAGGGAGGCGGACCAGCTGAGGATCTCTTGCGTGGTCCGGTAGTTGATCCGCAGCCGGGAGGACCGCCCGACCACCTGGATCCCGAGCGAGCGCAGCGAGACCTTGTTCCCGTAGATCCGCTGGTGCGGGTCGCCGGCGAGGAACAGGTCGTCCGGCCCGGGTGCGACGAGTGCGCGGAGGAACCGCCACTGCGCGGGGTGCAGGTCCTGGGCCTCGTCGATCACCACGTGCCGGAACGGGCGGTCCCCCTGTTCGTCGAGCACTCGCGCGGCCTGCGCGCAGACCTGCAGGAACGTCCACTCCCCGGCCTGCCGCAGCTCCTCCTCGAACGCGGCCACCGCGCGCCACAGTTGGGCCTTCTTCAGTGGTCCGAGGGGCGTGCCCCGGCCGGAACGCGATGCCTTCAGGTACTGCTCCGGGCCGTCGATCGCCTGGGCCAGGACGACCTGTCGCCACTCCTGGTCGAGGAAGACGTTGGTGAAGTCGACCCCGAGCCGCTGGGCGACCCGCCCCCAGCGGGCGAGGACCGCGCGCTGGTTGAAGACGATCTTCAGCGGAGCGCCGCCGCGGGAGCGGCGCAGGACCTCGTTGGCCAACGCGTCGACGGTGACCACCCGGACCTTCGCCCTGATCCGTTCGTCCGTGACGAGCAGGGCGAGGCAGCGTTCCAGCTCCGCGGCGAGGTCCTTGGTGTAGGTGGTGAGCAGTACCGACCCGTCGGGGGCGTCCGGCGGCAGCCGGCGCGCCAGGTGGTAGGTCCGGTGCAGGGCCACCACGGTCTTGCCGGTCCCCGGGCCGCCGGTGACGCGGGCGGGCCCGTTGTACGAGTCCCGGTAGGCGATCCGGTACTGGGCCGGGTGCAGGAAGATCCGCCACGCGTCGAACGGGCGCTCCAGGATCTCCAGCAGCTCCTCGGGGCAGGACACCAGCGCGACCCGGCCACGCGCGTGGGCCATCGCCGAGACCAGCCCGTCCCCGGGCTGCGCGGCGCTCACCGGAGCCGCCGCCCGCGCGTACGCCTGGACGATCTCACGGTCGATGTCGGCCGGCTCCATGCCGCTGGCGAGGCCGATCAGGACGTCGAACTGCTGCTCCGGCAGGACCCGGTGGAGCGCTTCCAGGTGGGCTTCGTCGGGCAGCAGCCGGATGATCGGCAGGATCTCCTCGTCGATGCCCAGGCTGCGCAGGACCTTGTCGGAACGGTCGGCGAAGAGCCGCCGGGGTTCGTCGGAGGCCCGGGTCCTCAGTGACGCGGTGGCACGTTCCAGGGCGACGTCGTTGCGGATCTCGACGCCCTGGGTGGCGGCGTTGACCGAGGCGCGGTGCTTGCACGCCCAGTCGTTGGCCTTGTCGTGCGGGAGGACCTTCAGCAGCAGGTAGCCGTCGCCCCGGTCGGCCTTGAGGACGACGCCCCGCCAGAAGTCGGTGATCCGGATGGTCCGGATCCTGGGGTCCCGCTGGTTGGTGAGCTTCTCCAGGTGCGCGCCGGCGTGCGTCGCCCCGGTGAACTTCTCGAAGGTCTCGAAGACCCTCCGCTGCACCGACTTCTCCAAGCCCGCGAACTCCATCAGGAAGTCCCGGTGCATCCCCAGCGTCGCCACGCAGGCCCCCTCGTGCCTCTGTCCGGTCGGGCAGTGCGATCACTGTACTGGCCCGATGATCATTCGGGGCGCGTACGGACGGCTGCCGTACGCTCCCCCGAGGCGGGAGGAGACGCATGGGGCACATCGGCCGCGGCACCGCGCTCGGGAGGCGCTGCCGGCTGGAAATCCCTCCGGGGCGTGGGTCGATGGGGCACGTGTGGCGGGGCAAGGACCAGTACCTGGGCCGGGACGTCGCCCGTGAAGACCGTCTCGGCCGAGCGCGGTGCGCGGTTTCGAGTGGTTGGGCGTCCGTGCCGTCGGAACGGGCCCGCCGGCGGGATCCGGGGGTGGCGGTGATCACCTTTGGGGGTGGAGCGGCGGGTGAAAGCGCAGGTGGGAGGATCGGGTGAGACGGTCGAAGGAGGGACCGGCCGCTGGGTCGGGGGCGGGCGAAGCTACCATGTGCGCAACACCCTCAGCTCGAAAGATGGACTTGTGACTGTCAACGACGACGTGTTCACGGACTGGAAGAACCGCGAGGAGATCGCGGAGTCGATGATCCCGATCATCGGGCGGCTGCACCGGGAGAAGGACGTCACCGTCCTGCTCCACAGCCGTTCCCTGGTGAACAAGTCGGTGGTCAGCATCCTCAAGACGCACCGCTTCGCCCGGCAGATCGCGGGCGAGGAACTCTCGGTCACCGAGACCATGCCGTTCCTGCAGGCGCTGACCACCCTGGACCTCGGCCCCTCGCAGATCGACCTCGGGATGCTCGCCTCGACCTACCGGGCGGACGACCACGGCCTGTCGGTGGAGGAGTTCACCGCCCAGGCCGTCGCCGGTGCCACCGGTGAGAACAAGCTGGAGCGCCGGTCCGCGCAGGACGTCGTGCTGTACGGGTTCGGCCGCATCGGCCGCCTGGTCGCCCGCCTGCTGATCGAGAAGGCCTCGGGCAACGGCCTGCGCCTGAAGGCCATCGTGGTGCGCAACGGCGGCGGCGACGACCTGGTCAAGCGCGCCTCGCTGCTGCGCCGGGACTCCATCCACGGCCAGTTCCAGGGCACCATCACCGTCGACGAGGCGAACAACAAGATCGTCGTCAACGGCAACGAGATCACGGTGATCTACTCCGACGACCCGAGCAAGGTCGACTACACGGAGTACGGGATCAAGGACGCGATCCTGATCGACAACACCGGCAAGTGGCGCGACCGCGAGGGCCTGTCCAAGCACCTGCGCCCCGGCATCGCCAAGGTCGTGCTGACCGCCCCGGGCAAGGGTGACGTCCCGAACATCGTGCACGGCGTCAACCACGACATGATCAAGCCGGACGAGCAGATCATCTCCTGCGCCTCCTGCACCACCAACGCCATCGTCCCGCCGCTGAAGGCGATGGAGGACGAGTACGGCGTCGTGCGCGGCCACGTGGAGACCGTCCACTCGTTCACCAACGACCAGAACCTGCTGGACAACTACCACAAGGCCGACCGCCGCGGCCGCTCGGCGCCGCTGAACATGGTGATCACCGAGACCGGTGCCGCCTCGGCCGTCGCCAAGGCCCTGCCGGACCTCAAGGCGAAGATCACCGGCAGCTCGATCCGCGTGCCGGTGCCGGACGTGTCCATCGCGATCCTGAACCTGCAGCTGAAGCGCGAGACCAACCGCGAGGAGGTCCTCGACTACCTGCGGGACATCTCGCTGACCTCGCCGCTGAAGCGCCAGATCGACTTCACCGACTCGCCCGACGCGGTCTCCAGCGACTTCATCGGCTCGCGCCACGCCTCGATCGTGGACGCCGGCGCGACCAAGGTCGAGGGCGACAACGCGATCCTGTACCTGTGGTACGACAACGAGTTCGGCTACTCGTGCCAGGTCGTCCGGGTCGTGCAGTACATCTCGGGTGTCGAGTACCCGACCTACCCGGCGCCGGCGGTCTGATCCACCGGTTGGGCTGTTCCCGCGGGGCGGTGACCGTTTGGTCGCCGCCCCGTCGGCGTTCCCGGGGGTGTTCGTGCGGGGGCGGCTCCCGGGAGGGTGAGTGGGTGCTGGGGTGGATGAGTGCGGCTTCCGGGGCGGGTCTTTTTCGGGCGGGCGGGCTTCGCGCTGCGCCCGCGCGGTGGGGCGGGTGAGACGGTTCGTGTGCGGGGAACCCGGGGTGGGTGGGGTGTGGGGCGGTCGCTATCTTGAGGGGTCACGGACAGCCGTAAGGGAGTGGGCATGGGGATGGGTGGTCGGCGGATGGCCGGAGGGGTGGCGGCCGCGGTGCTGATGGGTGTGCTGGCCGGGTGTTCGTCCGGTGGGTCGGAGGATGCCAAGGGGGCCTCGGGGGCGTCGAGTTCGGCGGCGACGGGCGCGGCCGGCGGTACGGTCCCGGCCTCCGCGGCGGCGCCGTCCGCGTCCGCGACCGGGGCGGGAGCCGCGCCGTCGGCGGCAGGTGCCGCGACGGCCGGGGCCACCGCCGGGGCCGGCAGCGGGGCGCCGGTGCCGCCGCCCGCTGCCGCGGAGACGCCCGGGGCGGATCTGGAGGGGGTGCTGCTGGACGACAAGGTCGTCGGGCAGGTGCTGCCGGACGTCAAGGCGATGGCCGGGTGGGACGAGGAGAAGCGCAAGGTCGACACCGCCGACCACGCCACCACCTGCACGGCTTCGGCCCCCTGTGCGGGCAAGCCGCTGAGCGGGTCGGTCCGGTTCTCCTCGGGTGACCTGGTCACCCGCTTCCTGGTGGACACGCTGCCGAGCCGGGACGCGGCCAAGGGCCGGCTGATGGAGGCGTACGCCTCCTACCCCGTCGGGCCGTTCCACAAGGTCGACACCCCGGCGCTGGGCAGCGAGAGCCAGGCCTTCGTCGGACCGCTGTCCGCGGGTGACGGGGTGAGCATCGTGGTCCGCTCGGGCACCGTGGTGGCGAGCGTGACCACCGAGGGTGGTCCGGTGGATGTGAACGCCACCCGGCGGTTCGCGATGATGCTGGTCAAGCGGATCGAGCAGGCGCAGTCGGGGAAGGCGCCGGACGCCGGGCTCGGCCCGGCCTGACCGGGTTCGGGCGCGGTCAGGGCCTGTCCTACGGCCTGCCTCAGGGGCAGGCCGGCAGCTCGTACTGCCCGAGCGCCAGCAGGGTGTCCACCGCGCAGTGCGGTACCCGCCAGCCGGGCAGCAGGCCGCCTGCGCCCGTCAGCTCGGCGCAGGCGGCGGTGACGGCGGCCTCGGCGGCGAGCAGGTGGTCAGCGAGGACGAAGACCACGCCGTCCACGGTGCCCGGGCCGACCAGGATCCGGGCGTGTCCGATCCTGGCGGGACCGTGGACCGCGCGCGCCAGCCCGTCCCGGAAGCTCTCCGGGGTGGGCGGGCGCTCGGTCGCGGGGTCGTCGTCCGGGGCGCTGAGGTGGAAGCGGATAGCGTGCACAGGAGTAAGCCTGACGGATCGTCGGCACGATCGGTGGCCTCGGGACTGTCAGGAAACTGTCAGGCAGCAAGATGTCACCCCGTCCCATCTGGAATGCCATCTCGTGGGAACGTCGCCGCCGCCCCGCGCCGCACCCCGCCCCCGGTCGTCGCTGGGCTGGGGAAACGGATGTCGGTCGCCCGTGATATGTACTCATCTGGGGTGGCCACTGTGCGGCCATGCGAAAGATGCCGATGATGTTCGAGGGGGCCACACATGCCGCTGTTCCGACGCCGCTCGGGCGGGGAGGGCGCGCAGGACCGGGCCGGCCGGCGCGGGTTCGGATTCGGCAGACGGGCCGCCGGGGCGCCCGCGGCCGCCCGTGCCGCGGAGCCGCGGCTGGACCCGACCTTCGGCGACGAGTCCGTCCGGCTGGTGCTCGGGCAGGCCGCGGCCGGGGACTGGACGGCGCTGCGCCCCGCGCTGGCCGCCGCCGCGGACGGGGCCGACCTGACCTGGCTGGCTGGCTCGATCGCCGACGTGTCCGGGGTCGAGCAGTGGACGGCCCGCGCGATGGCCGACGCGCCGGACGACGCGTTGCCGCTGCTGCTGTCCGGCGCCCGGCACGTCACGTGGGCCTGGGAGGCGCGGACCGGCGCCCGGGCCAAGCACGTCACCGAGGAGCAGTGGAAGCTGTTCCACGAGCGGCTGGACACCGCCGAGGAGCAGCTGCTGGAGGTCGCCGAGCGTGAGCCGTCCTGGCTCGCCCCCTGGTACTTCCTGCAGATCAGCGCCCGCGGCGCCTCGCTCGCCCCGGACGTCGCCACCTGCCGCTTCGAGGCCGCCGTCCGGCGCGTTCCCGGGCACCCCGGCTCGCACCGCCAGCGGCTCCAGCAGCTGTGCGCCAAGTGGGGCGGCTCGCACGACGCGATGCACGAGTTCGCCCGCTCCTCGATGCTGGCCGCCCCCGAGGGCAGCCAGCTCGGCGAGCTGGTGGCGCTCGCCCACCTGGAGCGCTGGCTGGACCTCCCGGACGGCGAGGACCACGCCTACCTGTCCAGCCCCACGGTGCTGGCCGAGCTGCAGGAGGCCGCCTTCCGGTCCGTGCTGCACCCGGACTTCGTCCCGGTCCGCGGCTGGCAGGCGAGCTTCAACACCTTCGCCATGGCCTTCTCGCTCGCCGACCAGCGCAAGACCGCGCGCCTGCTGTTCGACGCGCTGGACGGCCTCGTCACCGAGTCGCCCTGGCACTACCTGGCCGGCGACCCGGTCAAGGCCTACCGCGCCCACCGCGATCGTTGCGCCACGTACTGACGCCGAGCCGCGAACCGCTGCCGAGCCGCGAACCGCTGCCGAGCCGCGCACCGCTGGCGCCACGCCGCGTCCCCTGAACCCTTCACCCCCCTCGCGATCGAAAGAGCCTCCGGTGTCCCCATCCGACAACCCGACGAGTGCGCACACCTTTCAGGTGGACCTGCGCGGCCTGGTGGACCTGCTCTCCCACCACCTCTACTCCAGCCCGCGGGTCTACCTGCGGGAGCTGCTGCAGAACGCGGTGGACGCGATCTCCGCCCGCCGCGCCCTCGACCCCGAGGCGCCCGCGGCGATCACCGTCCGCGCCGACGACGAGCTGTCCGTCACCGACACCGGCATCGGCCTGACCGAGAAGGACGTCCACACCTTCCTCGCCACCATCGGCCGCAGCTCCAAGCGCGACGCCGACGGCCGCCTGGACGGCGCCGGACTTGCCAAGGCCCGCGGCGACTTCATCGGCCAGTTCGGCATCGGCCTGCTCGCCTGCTTCGTGGTCGCCGACGAGATCACCGTGGTCACCCGCTCCGCCGCCACCCCGGACGCCCCGGTGATCGAGTGGCGCGGCAGCTCCGACGGCAGCTACACCATCCGCACCCTGCCCGCCGAGGCCAAGCCCGAGCCCGGTACCACCGTCATCCTCGCCCCGCGCGCCGACGCCGCCGAGTGGACCCGCTCCGGCCGGGTGCTCTCCCTCGCCCGGGACTTCGGCAGCCTGCTGCGCCACGACGTCACCGTCATCGACGCGAACGGCACCGAGCACCGGGTCAACCGCACCCCGCCGTGGTCCGAGCGGCACGCCTCCCCGCTGGCCCGGCGCGACGCGCTCGCCGAGTACTGCCGCGCCACCTTCGACTTCACCCCGCTCGACACCATCGAGCTGAACCTCCCGCTGGTCGGCCTGCGCGGCGTCGCGTACGTCCTGCCCGACGCCGCCCCGCCCTCGCGCCGCAACGGCCACCGGGTGCACCTCAAGGGCATGCTGCTCTCCGACCAGGCCGACGAACTGCTGCCGGACTGGGCCTTCTTCGTCCGCTGCGTGGTGGACACCGACGGGCTGCGCCCCACCGCCTCGCGCGAGGGCCTGTACGCCGACGAGACGCTGGCGGCCGTCCGCGAGGCGCTCGGCGCCCGGATCCGTGACTGGCTGACCGGCCTGTCCGCGAGCGACCCGGCGCTGCTGCACCGCTTCCTCTCCGTGCACCACCTGGCCGTCAAGGAACTCGCCCGCTACGACGACGAGTTGCTGCGGATGATGCTGCCCTGGCTGCCGTTCGAGACCACCGACGGCAACGTCACCCTGGACGAGTTCGCCCGCAGCCACCCGGTGGTGCTGGTGACCCGTACGGTCGAGGAGTTCCGCCAGGTCGCCCCGATCGCCGGCGCGGCCGGTCTCGGCGTGGTCAACGGCGGCTACACCTACGACCGCGACCTGGTGCACCGGCTGCCCGAGATCCGCCCCGGCGTCTCGGTCGCCGACCTCGACCCGGGCACCGTCACCGCGCACCTGGACAGCGTGGACCCGGCCGCCGAGCTGGCCGCGGGCGTCTTCCTGGCGATCGCCCGCGAGGTGGTCGGCCGCTTCGACTGCGACGTCGCCCTGCGCAGCTTCCACCCGACCAACGCGCCCGCTCTGCTGCTCGACAACCGGGAGGCCCGGCACGAGCGCACCCGCGCCCAACTCGCCGACGAGGCAGACGGGTTGTGGGCGGACATCCTGGGTTCGCTGCGCGCCGAGGCGCCCCGCGCCCAGCTGGTGCTGAACCACCTCAACCCGCTGGTGCGCCGCGCCGCGACGGTCACCAACCGCGAGTTGGCGGTCACCGCCGTCGAGGCGCTGTACGGGCAGGCCGTTCTGATGACCCGCCGCCCGCTCAAGGCCAGCGAGTCCGCGCTGCTGAACCGCTCGTTCATCAGCCTGCTCGACCACGCCATGCTCGGCCACGAGGCGGCCGGCGCCGCCGGCACCGACGAGAAGGAGGCGTGATGCTGGACACCCCCGACGCGGTGATGGCCGGGCTGCGCGAGAACGACGCCCGCCCGTACGGCCGCACCCGCACCGTCACCGCCGAGGAACTCGTCGACGCCGCCGAGCAGTTCGAGGACACCGGCGTACGGTCGATGGCGCTGCTGGAGCTGATGGAGGCGTACGAGTACGACGGCGAGCGCAGCAAGATCCCGGTGGTCTTCGCCCGCGTGCTCAAGCTCTGGGACCAGGACCCGGACGGCTTCGGCGAGTGGGCCCGGCACCAGGTGTTCTGGCGCTTCAAGTGGGTGGCCGTCGCTCTGCTCGACACCCCGGACGTGCCGCTGGCGGCCATCCGTCGCTGGCACACCGAGCTGCGGGATCGCTACCGGGCGGCCGGCTACGACCTCCAGCCGTACTACGCCCAGCGCTACCACCTGGCCGTGCACGCCGGTGCCGACGTCCAGGATGCCTACGAGCTGTGGGCGGCCCGCCCGCGCTCCGAGCTCAGTGACTGCCACGCCTGCGAGACCCGCGCTCGCGCCGACCACCAGGTGGCGGCCGGCGACGACGCGCTGGCCCTGGAGGTCATGCAACCCGTCCTCACCGGCCGGAGCACCTGTGAGGAGGAGCCCTTCCGGAGTCACGCGGCCGCTCTGCTGCCGCTGCTGCGTCAGGGCCGCCTCGACGAGGCCCGCTCCAGCCACCTGGTCGGTTACCGCTTCGCTCGCGGCAAGGCCGGAATGGTACGACCGGTCGGCCAGCACATCGAGTTCTGCGCTCTCACCGGCAACGAGGCGCGCGGCCTGGAGATCCTCGCCGAGAACCGCGACCTGTTCGCCGTCAACGGCGACCCGCTCGGAGTGCTCGACTTCCTCACCGGCGTCGAGGTGCTGATCGCCGCCCTGGCGCGAGCCGGCCATGGCGATCTCACGGTCAGCGGCCCGGTCGGTACCGCCTGGACGGTGGACACCCTGCTCGCCCACGTGCGTACCGAGGCCGACTCGCTGGCCGCCCGCTTCGACGCCCGCAACGGTACCGACACTGTCAGCGCCAACCGGCGCGCCCGGCTGGCCGTCGAACCGCTGCTGGCCGAGCCGCTGGCGCTCGGCGTGCGGGCGGTTGCCGCGCCCGAGCTGGCCGCCACCGCCCCCGCCGTCGCCCCGGCGCCGCGTCGGACCGTCGAGGCGGAGCCGGAGGACTTCACCGCCCTGGTACTGCGGGCCCGCGAGCTGGAGGTGGTCGGCCACCCCGATGCCGACCGGCTCTGGAAGCGGATCGCCGAGCGTGCCGGCGCCGACGGCTTCGTCCACCCCGAGAGCGTCGAACTCGGCAGCCCCGAGCGGCTGGCCGCCGAACTCGCCGAGCAGCGCGCCCACGAGGCGCTGCAGCGCGACGAGCACGCCGAGGGCAAGGCGGACCTGCTGGCCGCCGCCGAGCTGTACGAGCAGGCCGGGCTGCCCGGTCCGGCGCTGGTGGTCCGCACCCGCACGCTGATCGCCGAACTCGGCGACGTCGACGGCGCGGTGGCCGACTGGACGGCGCTGGACGCCGCGCTGGCCCGGTCCGAGGAACTGCGGGCGGCGGGCACGCTGGCCGACGACGACTACCTGATCATCCTGCAGTCGCGCGCCTACGCCGCCCACCACGACATGGTCGAGGCGCTGCCCGAGCCCTCCGACGGGGCCGCGGCGCGCTTCGAGGCCGCCGTCGGCGCCTACCGGCAGACCGCCGTCGCCCTCGGCTCCGCCCGTCGGGCCGCGACCTCCCGGCAGTACACCGCCGACGCCGCCGCCCGGCAGGGCCGCCTGGCCGATGCGTCAGCCGAACTGCGTGAGGTGCTGGCGCAGTTGGACGCGGCCGAACTGTCCTGGCACACCCCGCGGGTGCTCGGCCTGCTCGGCCAGGTGCTGCTGCAGGACGGCGAACCCGCCCAGGCCGTCGAGGTGTTCCACCGGGCGCTGGCCGAGGCGGTGCGCTGGGGCGACGACTCCTACCCGTACGCGCCGACGTACAAGATGCTCGGCCACGCGAGCATGCAGGTGGAGGACCTCGGCGGCGCGGTCCGGGCGCTCTCGGAGGCCGCCGCGCGCTACGACCGCCAGGGCGGGACCGCCGTCGAGGAGGCCGCCCAGGTCCGGCTGCAGCTGGCCGACGTGCTGCGCGGCACCGGACGCACGGCGGACGCGGTGGCCGTCCTGGAGTCGGTGCTGGACGCCTCGACCGGTGGCCTGGACGTGCGGATGCTCGCCCAGGTCCGGCTCGACCTCGCCCGGGGACTGGTCGAACTGGACGAGCACCGGGACGCCGCCGAGGAGTACCTGCGCCTGGCCGACCTGGTGGCCGACTGGGAGGACCAGCAGACCCACACCATGGTCGCCTGCGAGGCCACCCTCGCGCTCGCCCAGGCGGACCTCTGGGACGCCGCCGAGGCGGCTCTCGGGCGGGCCCGCGAGGCCCACGGCAAGGCCCCGCAGGTGGACCAACTGGCCGCGACTCTGCGCGAGTTGGCCCGGCTCACGATCTGTGGCAAGGGCGCCGAGTGGCTGGACGCTGCGCTCGCCCTGCTCGCCGAGGCGGACGCGCTCGGCGAGGCCGCCGAGCGCAGCGGCGAGGAGTACAACAGCTGGTACCTGCGTGGCGGTTCGCACCATGAGCGGGCGCGCTGCCTGGCCGTCGCCGATCGGCACGAGGAGGCGCTCGCCGAGGTCGAACGGGCGATCGCGGTCTACGAGCAGGGCGGCGCGCAGGCCGAGTCGCCGCGGGCGGAGTCCGTCCGGCTGGCCGCGCTGATCGAGGGCGGCGACCTCGGCCGCCCCCGGGCGGCGGTGGCCCGGCTGACCGCCGGGATCACCCGCTGCGAGGCGGCCGGGCTGCCAAAGGCGGCGCGGATCCTGGCCGAGCTGCGCGAGCGGTTCGCCTCCGACTGACGTGGAGGCGGCGGGCGTGGTGCACGCCCGCCGCTGTTGTCCAGGTGTTCCGGTCAGCAGGGGCCGTCGTCGGCCCAGACGCCCCACTGGCCGCTGGCGCTCGGCACCTCGTTCAGCGTCCACCACTTGGCGTGGTAGTCGTGCCCGTTGTACGAGACCTCGGCGCCCGCCGTGTACGTGGTGCTCGCGCTCCACGCCGGGGCGGTGCAGGTGCCCGGGTTGCCGGTCGGGGTGCCGGGACCGGTCGGCGGGGTCGACGGGGGTGTGGTCGGCGGAGTGGTGGGCGGGGTCGCCCCGGCGAACTTCACCGTGTACTTGGTGAAGTCCCAGTCGCTCTGCGCCACGCTGGAGCAGGAGCCGGACAGCCCCGGGTCCACCGGGCCCGGGCACTGGCGGTCCCGGTTCACCGACCAGAAGGTGTACCGGGCCAGGCCGTGCGCGGTGGCGAAGTCCAGCACGGTCTGGAAGTCCGCCTGGCGGAAGTACTCGGCGGCGTCCGTGCGGCCGTTCATCATCGACACGCCCTCGTGGGCGCACGCGGTGGACTCGTTCCAGCCGAAGGTGGTCTGCAGGATCTGGTTGAACTTCACCAGCGCGTCGGTCTGCGCGGCGGCGCCGTTGAAGCCGCCGTCGAACGGCATGATCGAGTAGTTGTTCGGCGTGAAGCGCTGGGACTTGGCCTCGTTGAGCATCTGGGTGCCGAACCAGCCGGTGCCCGCGTTGGTCCCGGCTGTGGTGATCGAGATGTACAGCCCCGGGTTGTTCTGCTGGAGGATGCGGGCGGCGCCGATCTCGTTGTGGATCGCGGCCGTGTTCTCGTACTCCGGCTCCTCCAGGTCGAAGTCGATCGCCTTGAGAGCGTACTTGGTGATCACCTGCTGGTACCCGGCCGCGGTCGCCTCGGGCGTGCCGCAGACCTGGCCCAGCTTGGTGCCGCCGTACCCGCCGACCGACACCGAGACGTCCCCGCCCTTGCCGCGGATGGTCTGGATGACCCCCGGCATCGTGGTGTCGCTGTCGATCGAGGAGGTGCCGCCCCAGGCGGGCGAGCAGCTGTTGCCCTGGGCGAGGACGAAGGCCAGCTGGAAGGCCTTCTGTCCGGTGGCGTCCATCACGGCGGCGGCGTCCGGCGGACTGTTGTCCTCGGGCATCAGGTACGGCGCCGAGGCGTACCAGTTGCTGCCCAGGCTGCCGGAGGCGACGGTGTCGGCCGAGGCCGAGCCGGTGCCGGCCAGTGCGGCGACACCCCCGGCGACCAGCCCGAGCACCCCGGCCACGGCGAGCGCGGCCCGGCGGGCCCCGCCCGGGCCACGGTGCCTGCGCGAGGTCGGTGCGGTTCGGTGCCGTGGGGGAAGAGCACGTTCCATCGGAGGCCTTTCCAGGAAACGGCGGTGGGGGAAACGGACCTGGTCACGCCGGGTGTGGGGGTGGCGTGACGGCCGAACGGGCCGTCGGCGGCGGGTAGTTGCCGATGGCTGTCACTGGTATAGACCTGTTGGGGAATGGCGGTCAACCCCTAACGGGTCAAGCCGCCGGCTCCGGCGGAGCCCAAGACGCGCCCTTCCACGAGGAGCTGAGCGAGGGTGACGGCTGTCAGCTGGCATCTGTCGGGCGAGTCCACGCCGCGCGCGACAGCGGCGTCCCGCCAGAGGTCACGCCTGGCCGCGCGGCGCCGCAGGCGGCGCCGGAATCGGCCCCGAGGCCTTGAGCGTCCGCAGTACCGGCGCCGACTCCAGTCCGGTGATCGCCGCGACACCGCCCAGCCGCCGGGTGAGATAGCGGTGCAGGTCCGCCGGGTCGGTGCACAGGGCGAGCGCCGCGAGGTTGCTGGGGCCGGTGGTGGCGGCGACGAAAGCGAGCTCCCGGTGGGTGGCCAGGGCGCGGCCGACGTGGTCGAGGTGTGTCGGGGTGACGTTCAGCCAGAGCAGCGCCTGCATGCCGGCCCCCAGCAGCTGCGGGTCCAGCTCCACGTCGAGGAAGACCGCCCCGTCGGCCCGCAGTTCAGCCAGGCGGCGGGCGACGGTGGCCGGGGTGCGCCCGGTGGCGGCGGCGAGTTCGCCGAGCGGCGTACGGCCGTCCACGTGCAGCGCGCCGAGCAGCGCCCGGTCGGCGGCGTCCAGGCCGCCGGACGGAGCGCTCCCGAGCACCGGCCGGAGCCGGGCCTGCTGCTCCTCGCTGAGCACCTCGGTGCTGCCCGGCCAGGCGGTCGGCCCGCCCCGGTAGGTGTGCAGCAGGCAGTGGGCGGTGACGGCGGTGACGGCGCCGGTGCGCGGGATGTCGCGCAGCAGCAGGGTGTGGCCGTCCGGTCCGGCTCCGGTCTCGATGATGGCGGTGATCTCGGTGCCGCCGGAGGTGAGCTTCACCCACGCCGTGTCGCCGCGCCGGACCAGCGCCTGGGCGAGCTGCTGCGCCGTGTGCGGCCCGGCGCTCAGGCGCAGAAGCCACTGCTCGCGCCCGGCCCGGTGCGGGTCCGCCAGCCCGACCACCCGCAGCCCGGCCTCGGCCCGCAGTCGCCGGTAGCGGCGGGCGACGGTTTGCGGGGACACGGCCAGCACGGCCGCGATCCGGCTGAACGGGGCGCGCCCGTCGACCCGCAGGGCGTGGACGAGGGCGCGGTCGAGCTCATCGAGCATGGGTGGGTTCCCGGTGGTCGGAGGCGCTGCCGGTGGCACCGGAGGATGCGGCACCGGAGGATGTGGCACTGGAGGATTCTGCCGCGCGGCGGACGGTCATCCACCGCCCCGGCGGGTCGAGGCCGGGGCGACGCGGGGCGCGGTCCTCGACGAGCAGCGGGGCGAGTGCCAGGACGGCGAGTGAGAGCGGCAGGTTGACCAGGAATACCGCGCGAAGAGTGGCCGGAACGCCGCCACCTTCCGGTCGGGCGACCACCGCCACCAGCCAACGCCGCCCCCGATCCGCGAAAAGCTCCACCCGCCCTGCTCCGGGCGTCGAAAAGCTCCACTCAGACCAGGGCGGTGACCCCCACCCCTGCCAGTAGCCCGCTGACCGCCGGCGACCACGGCCGGCTGGTCGGCCCGGTCAGCGTCAGCGTCCGGTGCACGGCCGGACGGATCGGCACCAGCACGCAGTCCGCCGGCAGCATGGTCAGCGCCAGCGCCGGCATCACCGACACCCCGACGCCCGCGTGCACCATGCCGATCAGCGTGTTGAGGTCGCGGATCCGGTGCCGGGGCGTGAAGCGGGTTCCCGCCCGCCGGTAGGCCTCGCGGATGTGACGCTCGCAGCCGCCCTCGGAGAGCAGGAAGTCGTCGTCCTCCAGGTCGGCCACGTGGATGGTCTCCTGCCCGGCGAGCGGGTGGTCGCGGCGCAGCAGCGCGTGCATGGAGTCCGCGCCGAGCGCGACCGCCCCGGGCGGTAGCGGCCCGGCGTCCACCAGTACGGCGGCGTCCACCGTGCCGGCCTCCAGCCAGGCGGCCAGCTCGGCATCCTCACCCTCGAAGAGCCGTACGGTGACCTGCGGGTACGCCGCCTTCCAGTCCCTCAGCAGCCCGGGCAGCAGCGCCTGGCAGACGGTGGTCGGCGCGGCCAACCGCACGGTGCCGGTCAGGCCGCCGGTGTGCCGGGTGGCGATGGTGCGCACGGCGGCGACGGAGGCCACGGCGGTGCGGGCGTGCGGCAGGATCCGCTCGCCGAGCGGGGTGGGTCGGCAGGGGCTGCCGCGCCGCAGGACGGGCGCGCCGAGCGAGCGCTCCAGCGCGGCGACGGCGTGCGAGACGGCGGACTGGCTGATGCCCAGCTCGTCGGCCGCCGCGCCGAAGCCGCCGGTGTCGGCGACCGCGACCAGCGCCCTGAGCTGCGCCAGGTTGACCTCCGAGGCCATGAGACTTCCTCATCCTTCCGGCACTGCCACTTGTTGGACTCATGCTCCGTCGCCGGGCCACCCTCTGTCCAGAACACAACGGGAGGACGGACGGGGAGGTGGTCGGGGTGCGGCGCTGGTTGCCGGGCTTCGTGGCACTGTCGGCGATCTGGGGCGCGAGCTTCGCCCTGATCAAGGTGGCGGTCGAGGCCGGGGTTCCGCCGGTGTGGGTGGCGCTGTGGCGCAGCCTGCTCGGCGCGGTCACGCTGTGGATCGTCCTGCTGCTGCGCGGCGAGCGGGCCCCGCGCGACCGGGCGCTGTGGGGGCACTCGACGGTGGTCGCGGTGCTGCTCAACACCGTGCCGTTCACCCTGTTCTCCTTCGGCGAGACCCGGGTCAGCTCGGTGCTGGCCGGGGTGATGAACGCGACCACCCCGTTGTTCGCCCTGCTGTTCGCGGTGCTCACCGTCCCCGAGGAACGCCGACCGGGCGCCCGCCGGCTCTGCGGCCTCGCGCTCGGCTTCGTCGGCGTGCTCACCGTCCTCGGGGTCTGGCGCGGCCTCGGTTCCGGCGCGACCGTGGGCGCCCTCGCCTGCCTGTCCGCCGCCTGCTGCTACGGCGCCGGCTTCGCCTACCTGCGCCGCTTCCTGTCCGGCCGCCCGGAGTCGGTGACCACCCTCTCCGCGCTCCAGATCGGCTGCGCCGCCGCCGAGTTGGGCCTGGCTGCCCCGCTCGCCGCGGGCGCCCCGCACTGGCCGGGAGCCGACGCGGCCGCCGCCCTGCTGGTGCTCGGCGGGCTCGGTACGGGCCTGGCGTACCTGCTCAACCTCGGCCTGGTCCGGGCGGCGGGCACCGCCGTCGCCTCCGCCGTCACCTACGTCATGCCGCTGTGGTCCACCGCGCTCGGGGCCGCCTTCCTGGCCGAGCCGGTAGGCTGGAACGCCCTGACCGGGGGCGTCCTGGTGATCGCCGCGGTCGCCCTGACCCGGCCGCGCCGGGAACCCGCCGCCTCCGCTGTTCCTCCGCCCCCGAAGGAACGTCAGCCGGTTGGTTAGAGGGATCGGGTGAACCAGGACCCGCAGCCGGTGGCCGTCCGGGCCGCGCCGCGGGCCCGGACCCTGACGGTCGGTGTTCGGCGGATTACGGCTCGTGCCTGGCGGCCCGCTATCGTGGCGCGTGTGAGGTCGTGGGATGCCGCGGTGGAGCGGGCGCAGGGGCGGTTGGTGGCGGGGGAGCGGCTGCGGGCGGCGGGGGAGGGGGAGGAGCGGCGGTTCGCGCTCTGGGACTTGGCGTCGCTGGTGGAGGGCGAGCTGGGCGAGGTGGTCGACCCGGACACGCTGACGGCGCAGGCCGAGCGCGGGTGGCGGGCGCGGCTGGGGGAGAGCGGGCGGGAGTGGCCCGGCGGGGAGCTGTACCGGCGGCGGTACTGGATCCGGGACGACCGCGCGGAGGTCGTCGGCACCGTCGCGGTGGACAACTGGACCAGGGGTCCGAGCCAACTCGCCGTCAGTTCCCTCTACGTGCGGCCCGAGGCGCGCGGTCGCGGGCTGGCGGCCGCCGCGTTGGACGAGGTGTACGCGGCGGCCACCGCCGAGGGGCTGCCCGGTTTCCGGTTGGAGGCGCACTGGACCTGGCAGCCGGCGGTCCGCTACTACCTGCGCCGGGGGCTGTGGGTGGTGGGCTGGAAGCGGTCGCTGTCGCTGGCCCGGATGCCCCAACTGCCGCTGCACCGGGTGCGGGAGGAGGCCGGGCGGCTGCTCCTGCTGGTCGCCGACCGGCAGCGCGGGTGGGTGCCGATACTGGCCGCCGGGCGGGAGGGGCGCTGGCTGCGGCTGGACGAGACCGCCGACTACCGGGGCTGTGACGGCTGGGTGCACGAGTACGCGCGGTCGACGCTGGCGCTGCACCTGGCGTTGGCGGGGTGGCCGATGGTGCGCGGGCCGCAGTGGTGGGCGGAGGCGTGGCGCTGGTCGGACGCGGGGGAGCCGGAGGGGCTGGCGTTCAAGATCGAGCAGTTCGAGCAGGCCGCCCGGACGAGGGCGGGCCGCGCGGTCGTCAGCCCGAACCGTCCGGTGCCGACGCCGGGGGCGACCCCGCAGCTGGCAGACTCGGGGGATGGCTGAGATCGAGATCGACGGCGCGCCCGCCGACCCGGCGCGGCTCGCCGCCCTGGGGCTGCTCAACTACGGGCACTTCACCACCCTGCGCGCCGAGGCGGGCCGGGTGCGCGGTCTGACGCTGCACCTGGAGCGACTGGTCCGGGACTGCCGGACGCTGTTCGGCGCCGAGTTGGACCGGGCGGTGGTCCGGGAGCGGGTCCGCGCCGCGCTGCCCGCCGACGGCGGGCCGGTGATCGTCCGGGTCACCGTCTACGACCCCGCCCTCGGCCTGGAGCGGCCCGCCGCCCCGGCCGTGCCCGCTCTGCTGGTGACCACCCGCCCTGCCGCCCCGGTCGAACCGGCCCCGCTGCGGGCGCGGACGACGGTGTACCGGCGGGAGCTGCCCGAGGTGAAGCATGTCGGGCTGTTCGGGCTGGTCCATCACCGCCGGATGTCCCAACTCGCCGGGTACGATGACGCGTTGCTCGTCGGCGAGGACGGCCGGGTGACCGAGGGCGCCACCTGGAACGTCGGCTTCCTGGCCGGGGAGCGCCTGGTCTGGCCCGAGGGCCCCAGCCTGCGTGGCGTCACCGAGGCGCTGCTGGCCGGTGCGTACGACGGCCCGCAGTCCCGCGAGTCCGTCCACGCCACCCGACTGGACGCGTTCGACGCGGCCTTCGCCGTCAACGCGGGCGTCGGCGTGCGCCCGATCGCCGCCGTGGACGGCACCGCCTTCGACCCGGCCCACCCCGCGCTCGCCGAACTTCGCGCCGCCTACCGGGGGGTCGCCGCCGAGCCCGTGTAGCGGGCCGGTCTTGCGGCAGGCCCTGGGGACGACCCCACCCCCGTACGGGTGACAAACCCTGGGGGCCGACGCAAATGGGGTGGTGGGCGCCACCGAATTCCTTTGATTCAACTGATCATGATGGTCGATCAGCTACGCTCTCGCCCGCCCCGCCCGACCCGCCGAAGCAGAGAGAGCCCGACATGAGCAGTCCCCCTGCCGCTCCCGCGCCCCGCTGGCCGCTGATCCTGCTGCGCGTCTCCACCGCCGTGCTGGCGCTGCTGGCCCTGCTCCAGGTCATGCTGGCTGGCAGCTTCCTGAACGGCACCTACGAATCCCTCAAGGACCACGAGGCCACCGGGATGACGATCGGCACCGTGGTGGTGCTCCAGCTGGCGGTGGCCGCGCTGGTCCGGCGGCCCGGTCGCGGCCCGCTCTGGCCGTTGTGGACCACCGCCGTGCTCGCCCTCGCCGTGGTCGGCCAGATCACGGCCGGCTACGCCCGGGCGATGGGCGTGCACGTCACCCTCGGCGTGCTGCTGGTCAGCGGCGTTCTGTTCGGCCTGGTCGGCGCCTGGCGGCTGCCGCTGCCGGCCCGGGCGGGCCTGCCCGAGGGCGGCGCGGACGGCAACGGACGGCTGCCGCGCCCCGGCGGTCCGGTGGAGGTGGGCAAGTGAACCGGCGCCGGTTCCTGGGCATCGGCGCCTCGGTGCTCGGTGCGGGCGCGCTGGCCGCCGTCGCCGTTCCCTCGGCGGCCCGGCTGCTCGCCGAGGGGCGCCCCGGCCGGCTGCTGAGCAGCGAACTCGACCTGCCGGAGGCCTTCCAGGTGCCGCTGCCGGTGCCGGCCGTGCTCCAGCCGGTGCGCACCGACGGCACCAACGACTACTACGAGATCACCCAGAAGGTCGCCAAGCTGGAGATCCTCCCCGCGGTCAAGACCGAGGCGTGGACGTACGGCGGCAGCTACCCCGGGCCGACCGTGGTCACCCGGTCCGGGCGGGCGGCGGTGATCAAGCACCGCAACGAGCTGCCGGTGGCGTCCGTGGTCCACCTGCACGGCGGGCACACCCCGGCGGACAGCGACGGCTACCCGGTGGACCTGCTGCTGCCGGTGGGGTCCTCCGGCGCGTCCGCGTCCGTGTCCTCGGGTTCCATGTCCGCAGGTTCCATGTCCGCGGGGGCCATGGACGGCATGCCGGGGATGCGGCACGCGACGGGCCGCAACACGGTCGGCGAGCGCACCCACACCTACCCGGGCAAGCAGCGCGCCGCCACCCTCTGGTACCACGACCACCGGATGGGCTTCACCGGCCCCGGCGTCTGGCGCGGCCTGTCCGGCTTCCACCTGGTCCACGACGACGAGGAGGACGCCCTGCCGCTGCCGCGCGGCGAGCGCGACCTGCCGCTGATGCTCGCCGACCGCTCCTTCGCCGCCGACGGCTCCTTCCGCTACCCCTCCACCGACGCCGCGCTCGCCGTGCCCGGAGTCACCGACGACTACATGAACGGCGTGCTCGGCGACGTCATCCTGGTCAACGGCGCCCCCTGGCCGCGCCTGGACGTCGACCGCGCGCACTACCGGCTGCGGCTGCTCAACGCCTCCAACGCCCGGCTCTACCGGCTCGAACTCGACCCGCAGCCCTCCGGCGGCGACGCGCTGGTCCAGATCGGCTCCGACGGCGGGCTGCTCGCCGCCCCGGTCGCCCACGACGGGATCGAGATCGCCCCGGCCGAACGCTTCGACGTGGTGGTCGACTTCTCCCGCTACCCGCCCGGCACCCAGGTGCGGCTCCTCAACCGCTTCGGCAGCGGGCGGACCGCCGAGGTGATGCGCTTCGACGTCTCCTCCCGGCCGGTGAGCGACGACGCCCGGGTGCCCGACAAGCTGTCCGTGATCGAGGAGCTGGACGCCTCAGCGGCCGTCACCACCCGCGACTTCAGGTTCCGCCGCAGCCGCTCCGACGGCTGGACCATCAACGACGACCCGTACCAGCCCGGGCACAGCCTCGCCACCCCCGCGCTCGGCAGCGTCGAACGGTGGCGCTTCTCCACCGACGTGCACCACCCCGTGCACCTCCACCTCGACCACTTCCAGGTGATCGGGCGCAACGGCAAGGACCCGGGCCCGTGGGACGCGGGCTGGAAGGACACCGTCGACCTGCGCCCGGCCGAGGCGGTGGAGGTGCTGGTGCGGTTCACCGACTACGCGGGGACGTACATGATGCACTGCCACAACCTGGAGCACGAGGACATGGCGATGATGGCCGACTTCACGGTGGGGTGACCGGTCGGCCTCGGCTGGACCACCAGCCCGGCCGGGCGCCACTACTACGGCCGCCAGCTGCGCGACATGAAGGGCTCGGTGGAGGTCGACTCCTCCTGACCACGATGGCCGGGCAGTTCGAGGACGACCACTGGCGCAGCTGCCGCACCGTCGCCGAGGACGACCTGGTCGTCCAGCGGGCCGGCCACTGGGCGGGCGGCGACTTCCTAGGCTTCCCCACCCACAGCGGGGACTACGCCCGGGACGTCGCCTTCGGTCCGTGCAAGGGTGACCGCATGCTGGCGATCGCGGTGCAGACGAACGATACGCGGCACCTTCGGGTGACCGCGGAGGAACTGGCGGGGCTGGTCCGGCGCATCGGCGCGGGGGTCGACTCCTTCCTCGTCGTGCAGCGGATACCGGACCTGCCGGACGTGTACATCCAGATGTGTCACAAGGACGGCGGCGACTACACGTTGGAGCACCGCGACGGCTCCGCCGCCCGGCACTTCGAGGTGCGGGTGGACGGGCCGGAGCCGGTGGTCGCGGCGATGACGGGGTGGGCGCGCCAGGAGCCGGGCTGGGGTGACGGCCTGGACTGGGCGCCGCTCGACTTCGGGCCGCCGGAGCCCGTGCCTGCCCTGGTGCTGGAGGCGGACGAGCGGCGGGAGTTGGAGGATCAGCTGCGGCTGACGCTGGCTTGCGGCTACACCGACCGCGCCCGGCTCGCCGAGCAGGCGGAGGAGTACCTGGTGTCGGGCAAGCGGCGCCCGGTCTCCCGGGCGCAGGCCGAGCAGCTCGCCGACCGGCTGTGGTTGGAGCGGGTCGGCGTGCAGAGCGGCTGGATCGGCGAGACGGATCCGGAGCGCCTCGCCCGCGCCTTCGCCGCCCTGGAGGAGACCGGCATCACCGCGCGGGAGCACTTCACCTGCTGCCGCTCCTGCGGCCAGGCCGAGATCGGCGCGGCCGGGGAGCCGGACGCGCGCGGCTTCGTCTACTTCCACTCCCAGTGCACCGAGTCTGCCGCCGCCGGGCACGGTCTGACCCTGCTCTACGGCGGCTTCGACGGGTCGTCGGAGAGCACCACGGCCGTCGGCAAGGAGGTGGTTGTCGCCCTGACGGCCGTCGGGCTGCCGACGGTCTGGAGCGGTGACCCGTCGGACGCGATCGAGATACGTCCGCTGCTCTGGCGTCGCCGCCTCGTCGGATGAAGCCGGAGCTGGTGCCGTGGAGCAACGCCCGGGAGCTGTGGCGGGAGTTGCCGCGCGGCGTGCGGCGGCAGTGATCGCGGCGGGCCCGCGAGGACAGTGGGGTGGACGGGGTCTGAGTCCCCCGGGCGGCACGGACCGCCCGGGGAACGTCAAGGCTCACGGCACCAGTATCCGCAGGGCCTCGCGCTGGACCGTCACCTCCACCGGGAGGGCGGCGATGAACTCGCCGTCGGCGTAGGCGGTGATGCCCGGGGACTCGATCCGCACGGACTCGGTGCGCAGCGTGGTGACCTCCGGGTGGCTGACGTGGGTGCCCTTGAAGATGGTGGGGAAGAACCGGGCGATCCGCAGTCGGGGCATGGCGTCGACCAGGGTGACGTCGAGCAGGCCGTCGTCAGGGAGGGCGGAGGGGCAGATCAGCATGCCGCCGCCGTAGCTGCGGGTGTTGCCGACGGCGGCCAGCGTGAGGTCGCGTTCGATGACGGTGCCGTCGGCGAGGGTGATCCGGAACGGCAGCGGGCGCAGGTTGGCGAACTCGGCGAGGATGGCCAGGTTGTAGCGCATCCGGCCGCGCGGCCAGCGCAGCCGGTTGGCGCGGTCGCTGACCAGCGAGTCGAAGCCGGTGGCGAGGACGGAGCCGTACCAGCGGACGGCGCCGTCCGGGCCGGTGATCCGGCCGAGGTCGATGCCGCGCACCCGCCCGGCGGCGATCACGTCGGCGGCGGCCTCGGGGGCGGCGATCGGCAGGCCGTACTCGCGGGCGTGGTCGTTGCCGGTGCCGGCCGGTATCACGCCGAGCGGGACGGCGGCGCCGGCCAGGGCCTGGAGGGCGAGGTTGATCATGCCGTCGCCGCCGACCACGACCACCGCGTCCACGCCGTCCGCCGCCGCCTCGCGGGCCAGGCGGACGCCGTCCTCGGCGGAGCGCCCGGCCTGCGGTTCGACCTCGACTCCGAGGGCGCGAAGGCGGGCGACGGCCCGGCGGGCGGCGGGTTCGGCGTGGCCGGTGCCCGCCGCCGGGTTGGTGAGAACGGCGACCCTGCGGACGGTTCTCGTGCCGGTCATGGGATCAGCTTGCCGGGGTTGAGGATACCCGCCGGGTCGAGTTCGGCCTTGACGGCGCGCAGGATGCGCACGCCGAGGTCGCCGATCTCCTCGGTCATCCAGGGCCGGTGGTCGGCGCCGACCGCGTGGTGGTGGCTGATGGTGCCGCCCGCGCCGAGGATGGCGTCCCCGGCGGCGCGCTTGGCGACGCCCCAGCGGCTGAGCGGGTCCTCGCCGAGGGCGGAGACGACGGTGAAGTAGAGCGAGGCGCCGGTCGGGTAGACGTGCGAGATGTGGCAGAGCACCAGCGCGCCGGGCAGGGCGCCAGTCAGTGCCTCGGTGACGGCCGTCCGGAGGTGGGGCAGTGCGCTCCAGCCGGCCGCGGTCTCCAGGGTCTCGCACAGAGCGCCCGCGTTGAGCAGGGCGTCGCGCAGGTAGGGGGCGTTGAACCGGCCGTGCTCCCAGGCCCGGGCGGGCTCCTCGCCGAGCGAGGTGCCGCCGGCGGCGAGCAGTACGTCGCGGGTGAGCTGCTGCCGGGCGGCGACCTGCTCGGCGCTGCCCTCGAAGACGGTGACGGCCAGGCAGCCGCTGACCGCCGGGGCGCCGCCGATCTGCTCGGTCATGGCGAGGTTGATCATGGTCTCGGCCTCGTCGGAGAGCCGGATCACGGTCGGGCCGGTGCCCTGCTGCTCGACGGCGCGCAGCGCGGCCGTACCGGCGGCGAAGTCGGGGAAGCTCCACGCCTCGTACGCCTTGACGGCGGGCAGCGGGTGGATGCGCAGTCGGACGGCGGTGATCACGCCGAGGGTGCCCTCGGAGCCGAGGAAGAGCTGGCGCAGGTCGGGGCCGGCGGCCGAGGCGGGGGCGCGGCCGAGGTCCAGCACCCCGGCGGGGGTGACCACGCGCAGGCCGCGGACCATCTCGTCGAAGCGCCCGTACCCGGCGGAGTCCTGGCCGGAGGAGCGGGTGGCCGCGAAGCCGCCGATGGTGGCGAAGCGGAAGCTCTGCGGGTAGTGGCCGAGTTCCCAGCCGCGCTCGGCGAGCAGTGCCTCCGCCGCCGGGCCGGTCAGGCCGGCGCCGAGGACGGCCTCGCTGGAGGTCTCGTCCAGGTCGAGCAGCTGGTCGAAGCGGCGCAGGTCGAGCGAGACGACGGCCTGGAGGCCGCCGCGCTCGGGGTCGAGGCCGCCGACCACGCTGGTGCCGCCGCCGAACGGGACGACGGCGATCCGGCGCTCGGCGCAGACGGCCAGGACGGCGGCGATCTCCTGCTCGCTGCCGGGCACGACCACGGCGTCGGGCGCGTCCTGCGGCTCGCGGCTGCGGCGACGCAGCAGGTCAGGGGTGGACTTGCCGCCGGCGCGCGGCAGACGGTCGGCATCGGCGGCGCTGACGTGCGCCTCGCCGACGGCGGCGGCCAGCGCCTTGAGGTCCTCGGTGGTGATCCGGGAGGGACGCAGCAGGACCTCCTCGGCGCTCGGCCCGGGGGCGGCGTCGCCGGTGACACCGAGGGCGGCGACGAGCAGTCCCTTGATGTCGGCGGACAGCTCCTTGGCGAGGGCCGGGTCGCCCCAGGCGTTCCACTTCATCGGGGGGAGCGGCAGCGCGGCGTTCGCCGGTCCCGCTTGCGTCTCAGGTGCCATGCGTTACAGTTTCACACATCATGTCAAGTAGTAACGTCGAGCCGACGACAGCAGCCGAGCAGCCCCGCAGTGCCGGGAACGGTGGCGCCGGGAACAGCGGCGCCGAGCAACCCCGCAGCACCGACGACGCGATCCTGGACGCCGCCGCCGACCTGATCGTCCACCTCGGCGCCCGCCGGACCCAGCTGGCGGAGATCGCCCGCCGCGCCGGGGTCAGCCGGCCGACCGTCTACCGGCGCTGGCCGGACGTTCGGGCGGTGATCGGGGCGCTCCTAACCCGGGAGATCCTGGCCACCCTTGAGGGCACCGCGCTGGACGTCCACGACCGGGAGACCTTCGTGGACCGAGTGGTCGAGGTTGCCGTCCGGCTGCGCGACCACCCGGTGCTCGGCGCGCTGCTCCACTCCGACGACTCCGACCTGCTGCTCCAGTACGTGGTGGAACGGCTCGGCACTAGCCAGCGCGGCCTGCTGGAGGCCCTGCGCACCGGCATCGAACAGGGGCAGGCCGGCGGCTCGATCCGGGCCGGCGAGCCGACCGAACTGGCGGCCATGGTCCTGCTGATCGCCCAGTCCACCGTCCAGTCGCACCGCATGGTCGCCTCCCTCCTGACCGAGGCGGCCTGGCGGCGCGAACTGGCCAGAGCACTGAACGGATACCTCGCGCCATGACGTCCACCGCCGGTTCGTCCGCCGGTCCATCCACCGGCCCCTTCGCCGGAACCAGTCGACTCAACGCCGCCCGCCGGACGTTCGAGCTCCACGCACTCGCCGACGACCCGCACATCGACCTGCTGGTGATCGGCGCCGGCGTCACCGGGGCCGGGGCGGCCCTGGACGCCGCCTCGCGCGGCCTGCGCACCGTGCTGGTCGATTCCCGCGACCTCGCCTTCGGCACGAGCCGCTGGAGCTCCAAGCTGGTGCACGGCGGCCTGCGCTACCTCGCCTCCGGCCGGATCAAGGTGGCCAGGGAGAGCGCGGTCGAGCGCGGCGTGCTGATGACCCGCACCGCCCCGCACCTGGTCCGCGCCCTGCCCCAGCTGGTGCCGCTGCTCCCGGACCTGCTGCGCCCCGGCCAGGGCGCGCTGATCCGCGCGGGCTTCCACGCCGGGGACGCGCTGCGGCTCAGCGCCGGGACGCCGGGCGCCCTGCTGCCCCGGGTCCGCCGGGTCGACGCCGCCCGCACCCGCCAGCTGGTGCCCGGCGTGCGGACCTCGGGCCTGCGCGGCGCGCTGGTCGCGCACGACGGCCAACTCATCGACGACGTACGGCTGGTGGTCGCTCTGGCGCGCACCGCCGCGCAGTACGGGGCGAGCGTGCTGACCCGGGTGCGGGCCGAGTCCGTCACCGGGACGTCGGCCCGGCTGGTGGACACGCTGACCGGCCAGGAGCTCACCGTCACCGCGGGCGCGGTCATCAACGCCACCGGCGTCTGGGCGGGCGAGGTGGACACCTCGATCAAACTGCGGCCCAGCCGCGGCACCCACCTGCTGGTCGACGCCGCGACCCTGGGGCACCCGGCCGCCGCGCTCACCGTGCCGGTGCCCGGCTCCATCAGCCGCTTCGTCTTCGCCCTGCCGCAGCAGCTCGGCCGGGTGGCGATCGGCCTGACCGACGAGGACGCCCCGGGCCCGATCCCGGACGAGCCGCAGCCCACCGAGGCCGAGCTGACCTTCCTCCTCGACACCGTCAACGCCGCCCTCGCCACCGAGCTGACCAGGGCGGACGTGCGCGGCGCCTACGCCGGGCTGCGCCCGCTGATCGACACCGGGGGCGGGAACACCGCCGACATCTCCCGGGAGCACGCGGTGCTGGAGTCCCCGTCCGGGGTGGTCACCGTGGTCGGCGGCAAGCTCACCACCTACCGGCAGATGGCCGAGGACGCGGTGGACGCGGCCGTCCGGCTGCGCGGCCTGCCCGCGCGTACCTGCTGGACGGCCCGCCTCCCGCTGGTCGGCGCCCCCGGCCACCGCGACAGCCGCCCGGACCCGGCCGCCCCGGTGCCCGCCTCGCTGCTCGCCCGCCACGGCGGTGCGGCCCACGAGGTGCTGGCGGCGGGGGAGTTGGCGCCGGTGGCTGACGGACTCGACGTGACCCGTGCCGAGATCGCGTACGCGGTCACCCATGAGGGCGCGCTGGACGTGGCCGATGTGCTCGACCGCCGGACCCGGATCGGCCTGGTGGCTGAGGATGCCGAGCGGGCCCGGAAGGCGGTCGAGGAGATCCTTGGGGAGATCGCCGCAGAGTAGGAGATCGCGCGCGACGACCGAGATGCCCAGCCCGGCGGTCGCCGGCACCACCGGCCCCAGCCGGTCGGCGATCCGCCCGGTGTACGGGCCGACCAGCGCGCCGGCCAGGTAGCCCGGCACCAGCAGCAGCGAGGCGGTGATCGGGCTCAGCCCGCGCGGCCCCTGCAGATACATGATCACCAGGAACAGCACGGCGAAGCTGCCCAGACTCTGCAGCATCGAGGCCAGCAACGAGGGCGTCATCGCGGGGATCCGGAACAGCGACAGGTCCAGGGTCGGTTCCGGGTGCCGCAGTTCGATGAGCGCGAACACCCCGAGCAGCGCCACGCCACCGGCCAGGGCGCCGATCTGCGCGGCGTTCGGCGGCTGGACACGTACGTCACGATGACCCCGCCGAGCAGCACGCCCAGCACCGAACCCAGCGAGAACACCAGCGCGTTGAGCCCGTAGGCGCGGCCGCGCTCCTGCGGCGGGTACAGCTCGGAGATGACGGCGCCGCTTTTGGCGGCGATCAGCGCGGCGCCGAGTCCCTGGACGACGCGGAAGCCGATCACGGCCGGGGCGTTCCAGGCGAGCGCGCAGAGCACCGAGCCGATGGTGAAGACGACGAACCCGGCCTCGTACATCCGCACCCGGCCGTACATGTCGCCGAGCCGGCCCACCTGGGTGGCCAGGACGGTGACCACCAGCAGGTAGGTCACCACCGCCCAGGTCGCCGAGGTCAGCGAGATGTCCAGGTCGTGCTGGATCTCCGGGAGGGCGAGCACCACGATCGTGCTGTCGATCGCGGCGATCAGCACCCCGACCATCACCACCAGCATGCCAAGGCCACGGCTCGGCGGGGCCTGCGCCGGGGCGGGGGTGCGCAGTAAGGCACTGTTCCTGCCCCGGCCGACCGTGCTGTCACGCAGGGTCGGGCCCGTCGCCCTCCGGCTGGTCCTTGGCCGGCTGGTCCTTGGCCGGCGCCTGGAGGCTCCAGAGCCGGCCGTCGGGGTCGCGGACGGTCGCCAGCCTGGTCCCGAAGTGGGTGTCCTCGAACGGGGTCACGACCTCCACGCCGTCGGCGGCCTGGAAGGCGTCGGCGTCGGCCACCTTCAGCACCAGCTGCAGCGGGGTCTCGCGGTCCGCGGGGACCTCGGAGATGAAGATGGTGGGACCGTCGCCGTTGCGCAGCTGGCCCGAGTTGTGGCCGGTCTCGAACTCCAGCTCGTAGCCCAGGCTCTGGAAGAACTTCGCGGCCTTGCCCCAGTTGTGGGTCTCCATGAACACGGCTTCGATGCCTTGGGTCGTCATCTCAGTCCTCCTTGGTGGATTCATCGGACGGCTGCTCGGGGGTGGGGACATCGAGGTAGGCGCGCAGCGCCGCGGCGACCAGTGCCGAGAGCGACAGCTCCTCCTCGATGGCGCGGAACTTGACCTGCTTGATCAGGCCGACCGGCAGGTACACGTTGAACTGCTTCACATCGTCGTCTCCCACGGGGACAACGCTAGCAGCTTAGCTTGCTAGCAAGGTAGCCATGCAGGATTTTGATGCGTTTCGGTGCGCTCTTCGGACGGTTTTCGGCGAGTGGCGGCGAGGGGTGGTGGAAGGTCAGCGCGTCCAGGGGAAGGGGGTGAGGTCCGGCTCCACCCAGGCGGTCCGGGCCCGCTCGTCGGCGAGGGTCCCGGGCCGGTAGTGGCGGTCGAGCAGTCGCTGGTCGAGCAGCTCGGGGTGACGGGCGGCGAATTCCTCGAAGTCGGCCGCGCCCTCGGCGTGGTGGGCCACCAGCTCGACCCAGGCCCGGGTCATGGTGACGTGGAACTTCTGCGGCGTCCCGGCCCTGGTGGCGGTGCGCCGGATGCCCTCGCAGACCAGGTCGAGTGCGGCGGTGGCGCCGTGGCGACGCACGGCGAGCCAGGTGAGCCGGACGTGCTGGCGGTGGCCGAAGCGCTCGGCGTCGGCCATCACCTCGCGCAGCAGCTCGTCGAAGGCGTCGGGGGCGGTGGGGGAAGTGGGGGAGGTCATGCTGCGGAGGCCTTCGGGCGGGGAGAGGCGGAAGCGGACGGAGGATTGTAGGTTTTCGCGTATTCGTCCGCAAACCACTCCCGCAGGCGGTTTCAGCGCGCCGTGCGCTCCGGCATCGGCTGCTCGGCGCCCGCGACCGCCAGCACGCAGGCGAGCGGATGCTCCGCCCGGCCCGTACGGTCGAGCGTCACCACGAGCGGTTGTGGCGGCTCCTCGGGCAGCTGGCCGTAGAGCGTCAGCGGGTAGCTGCCGTGGCTGTGGACGCGGTGGAAGGCGCACTCCTTGCCGTCCACCAGCAGCTCGGTCTCGGTGATCCGGCCGGAGCGGACGTTGACGGTGATCGAATGTCCGGCCCGGTCGACGTGGAAGCTGTACCGCTGGCGCATGGGAACCTCCCGCGAGGGCCTCGCATCAGGATCGGGGCGAACCCCGCCAAGGCGAACCCCGAGCAGAGCGGCCAGAGCCAGTCTAGGTCGGCCCTGCGGCCCCGGCGCCCCGGCCGGTACTGTGCCAGGGGCGCTGCGGATCATCGTCGACGAACGTGGGGTGAGGCGGCGGTTCCCGTTCGCGTCCCTGAGAAATTCCCGGGGTGGGGCCCGCCTGCAGGCGGATTCTCGCGATCTCTACAGTGCTGTAGATTCATCCGCAGGGAGAGATCCGAGGAGGGCATTGTGGGAGTTTCGCTGGCCAAGGGCGGCAACGTCTCGCTGAGCAAGGAGGCGCCCGGTCTGAGCGCCGTGATCGTGGGCCTCGGCTGGGACGTGCGCACCACCACCGGGGCCGACTACGACCTGGACGCCAGCGCGCTGCTGTGCAACGCGCTCGGCAAGGTGGTCTCGGACCAGCACTTCGTCTTCTTCAACAACCTGCGCAGCCCCGAGGGTTCGGTCGAGCACAGCGGCGACAACCTGACCGGTGGCGGCGACGGCGACGACGAGCAGATCAAGGTCGACCTGGCCCGGGTGCCGGCCGACGTCGCCAAGGTCGTCTTCCCGGTGTCGATCTACGACGCCGACGCCCGGCTGCAGAACTTCGGCCAGGTCCGCAACGCCTTCATCCGGATCGTCAACCAGGCCAACGGCCAGGAGATCGCCCGCTACGACCTGAGCGAGGACGCCTCCACCGAGACCGCGATGGTCTTCGGCGAGCTGTACCGCAACGGGGCCGAGTGGAAGTTCCGCGCCATCGGCCAGGGCTACGCCTCCGGCCTGCGCGGCATCGCCACCGACTACGGCGTGAACGTCTGATCCGCGCAGTGATCTGACGGGGGTTCGGCGGCCGTCTGGCCGAGCCGGTCCGCCCGGGTGGACCGGCTCAGTCGGTTCGTCCGAGCGCGTGGCCGCCGAAACCCCCGCTGCCGGTGAGCTGTTCCCGCCACCAGGCGGTCATCGCCGGCTCGTCCATGGTCGACCACTCCGGTGCCTCGGTGACCTGCGCCCGGCCGAGCGTCCGGCCGAGGTTCACCAACGCCAGCCCGGCCGCGCTGGTTTCCCGGTCGTACTCGGCCGGCAGGGAGGACCAGGACCCGTCGTCGAGCCGTCGCCCGGCCTGTTCGAAGGCGTGCGCGTCCTGCAGCGCCTTCACCGCGCCGCTGGTGTTGTGCGGGCGGACGATGGTCGCCGCGTCCCCGCCGATGAGCAGTCGGCCGGCCGTACGGCGTGGGGTCGCCAGGTCGTAGACGGGCTGCAGCAGGGTCCGTTCGCGTGGAGTCAGCGCGACCACGCCGGCCCAGTACGGCGGCAGGTGCCGCCGTGCGAACCGCCGGAGCCCGTCCAGCTGTCCGTCGGTGAGGGCGCCCGCCGCGACGGCGGTCGGGCCGTCCAGGCGGAGCCAGTCCGGGGTGGGCGTGTAGAAGACCCAGTTCACCTGTGTGCTCCCGGGGGCGAGTCCGGGGATGCGGTAGATCACGACCTGGCCGCCGCGGTAGCAGGCGGTGATGCACTCCTCCTCCGGCCAGATCCCGGCCCCGCCGGGCAGTTCGGCCAGCAGCGCGGAGTCGTAGCTGCCGCGCCAGCACACGTACCCGGCGTATTCGGGCACGGCCTGCGGGCAGACGGCCGCGCGGACCACCGACCGGTAACCGTCCGCACCGATCACCAGGTCGTACGCCGTACGGGTGCCGTCCGATTCGACCCACCCGCCGGCGTGGTCGCCGCCGACCGCCGTGACGGTGGTGTCCAGCCGGTACTCCACCGTGTCGGGTGTCCGTTCCCGCAGGGCCTGCCAGAGCACGGCCCAGTGGTGGGAGTGGAACGGGAACGGTTGGGCCCAGAGCAGCCGCCCGCGCCCGTCCGGGCCGTCGCTCCCGCCGGCCGGCTCCCGGGTGACCCAGCTGCGCACGGTGAGGCGGTGGCGGCGGGTGTCCGGGGCGAGGTGTCCGGCGTCGACCAGTTCGGCGAAGCGGTCGTTGTGGGTGCAGATTCCCAGGCCGCGGTCCTCCAGCCGACCGGGGCTGCGCTCCAGCACCACGACCCGTTCCGCGCCCAGCCGGGCGGCGGCACCGGCGAACGCGCTTCCGGCGATGCTGCCCCCGACCACGGCCACCGAGCCACCTCGCACAGTCGCCCCCTCTCACGAGTCCCGCGACGTCGGAACACGACGATACGCGGCCCGGCGGGGGCACGGGGGCGGTACGGCTCCTCCCGCGCTTCCTCCTTCCCCGCGCTTTCCCCCGCGCTTCCGCCTTCCCCCGCGCTTCCTCCTGCGCCCGGCTATGCAACTAGTTGCATAGCGCCTCGACCGTCCCCTACCCTGCGGTAACAATCCCCACTGGCCGCCCCTTCAGGAGACGTCGATGAGCTCCACGCCCGGCAGCAGCCGCTACCCGCACCTGCTCAGCCCGCTCGACCTCGGCTTCACCACCCTGCCCAACCGCGTGATCATGGGTTCGATGCACGTCGGCTTGGAGGAGGCCCCCGGCGGCTACGAGCGGATGGCCGCCTTCTACGCCGAGCGCGCCCGCGGCGGCGTCGGCCTGATCGTCACCGGCGGCATCGCCCCCAACGAGGCCGGACGCCCCTGGGAGGGCGGCGCGATGCTGACCACCGAGGAGGAGGCCGACGAGCACCGGGTGGTCACCGACGCCGTGCACGCCGCCGGCGGGAAGATAGCCCTGCAGATCCTGCACTTCGGCCGCTACGCCTACCACCGCGACCTGGTCGCCCCCAGCGCCCTGCAGGCCCCGATCAGCCCCTTCGTCCCCAACGAGCTCACCGCCGAGCAGGTCGAGCAGACCGTCGAGGACTTCGCCCGCTGCGCCGAACTCGCCCGGCGGGCCGGCTACGACGGCGTCGAGATCATGGGTTCCGAGGGCTACCTGATCAACGAGTTCATCGTCGCCGCCACCAACCGCCGCGAGGACGAGTGGGGCGGCCCGTACGAGCGCCGGATGCGCTTCCCGGTGGAGATCGTCCGCCGGGTCCGCGAGCGGGTCGGCGAGGACTTCATCATCGTCTACCGGCTCTCCATGCTCGACCTGGTGCCCGGCGGCTCCACCCTCGACGAGGTGGTCCAGCTCGCCCAGGCTGTCGAGGCCGCCGGCGCGACCGTCATCAACACCGGCATCGGCTGGCACGAGGCCCGCATCCCCACCATCGCCACCTCCGTGCCGCGCGGCGCCTTCGCCTGGGTCACCAAGCGGGTGATGGGCAAGGTCGGCATCCCGCTGGTCACCACCAACCGCATCAACACGCCGGAGGTCGGCGAGCAGCTGCTCGCCGCACGGGGTGGCCACCAGGGGTAGAGTGGCCCCCCCCGGCGCGCCCCC